>JAFOCW010000030.1 GCA_017381035.1 Clostridia bacterium
CGAACGGTGATTCTGCCGTAGCTATTGCGTCCGGCATTTTTCTTTAAAGGCTCGAGCAGGCTTCTCTCGGGTGCTACCTTTGATAACTCGGAATAATCCATAGTTGTCATATTGCGGCGGCCCGGAGTAGTCGGCTTATAATGTATAATTGCCATTTTAATTTACTCTCCTTTTATTAGGCTTAGCGAAGTTATTTAAAACTTCATACATCACCGGAAAAACTTTTCCTTTTTATATAGGCTTTGGCTTTGACTTAGATTAATCCGTCAAAGAACTCGATAGGCTTGGAATCGGACTTTAAAGTAACGATAGCCTTTTTCCAGCTTGCAGTGTAGCCGGAGAAGCGGCCGCGTCTTCTTTCCTGACCGCGAACGCTCATGGTGTTAACCTTAGCAACCTTTACGCCGCTGAAAACTTCTTCGATTGCGTTTGCAATTTCTACCTTACCGGCATTCTTTGCAACCTTGAAGGTGTACTTCTTATCAGCAATACCTGCCATGCTCTTTTCGGTAATAACCGGAGCAATGATAATATCATGTGCTAACATTATGCGTATACCTCCTCGATTTTAGCTACGGCATTCTTTACGATTACAAGAGAATCTGCATTAACGATGTCGTAGGTGTTGATGGTGTTGTACTGAGCGGTCTTTACGCCAGCGATGTTTGCTGCACTCTTAACAGCGAAGCTATCATTGTTTTCGAGAACGATGAGAGTCTTCTTGCCTGCGCCGATTGCCTTAAGGCAAGCTGCAACAGTCTTTGTGCTGTAAGCGTCGAGTGTTAAAGCATCGAGAACGATAAGAGAACCGGTGAGTACCTTATCGGAAAGAGCAGACTTAAGTGCAAGTCTTCTTTCTTTCTTGTTGATTACGTAAGAGTAATCGCGGGGCTTCGGAGCGTGAACTACGCCACCGTGTCTCCACTGGGGAGCTCTGATAGAACCCTGACGAGCGTGTCCTGTGCCCTTCTGTCTCCAAGGCTTTTTACCGCCGCCGGAAACTTCGGTACGGGTTAAGGTGGACTGTGTGCCCTGACGCTGATTTGCAAGGTAATTTACTACAGCCTCATGCATAACTACTGCATTGGGCTCGATACCGAAGATGGCATCGTTTAAGGTGATTTCGCCGACATTCTTGCCTGCCATATCAACTACTGCTATATTAGCCATTATAAGCACTCTCCTTCCTTAAGCTTTAACGCTGTCGAAGAGAACAACGATTCCGCCCTTGGGACCAGGAACGGCACCCTTAACAGCGATGATGTTGTTTTCTGCGTCGATTTTAACAACTTTGAGATTCTGAACAGTAACTCTCTCGTTACCGAGGTGTCCTGCCATTTTCTTTCCCTTGAATACACGAGCCGGGTCGATAACGCCAAGTGAACCACCATGACGATGAACAGGGCCGGTACCGTGAGATTCTTTAAGGCGGCTGAAGTTCCAACGCTTAATTACGCCGGCATAGCCTTTACCTTTAGAAGTTCCGCGTACGTCTACGCTGTCGCCTTCTGCGAAGATGTCTGCTTTGAGTACATCGCCAACGTTAACTGCAGAGCAGTCAGCGAAACGGAACTCACGAAGAACCTTCTTAGGAGCAACATCGTTTTTAGCGAAGTGTCCTTTCATAGGACCGTTTACTTTAGATGCCTTAAGGTCGCCGTAGCCTACCTGAACTGCATCGTAACCGTCGTTTTCAACTGTTTTCTTTTGAGCAACAACACAGGGGCCTGCTTCAATTACAGTTACGGGAACAACGTTACCGTTTGCGTCAAAAAGCTGGGTCATGCCAAGCTTTTTTCCGATTAAACCTTTTTGCATTTTTATTTCCTCCTTGGTTATTGGTTGGGTTTCCCCAACATGACCTGCTGTTTAAGACTTTGAAATTAGAGCTTAATTTCGATGTCTACGCCAGCGGGAAGCTCGAGACTTGTAAGAGCTTCAACAGTTTTGTTGGAAGGTCTTAACACGTCGATAAGCCTTTTGTGTGTTCTGGTTTCGAACTGTTCACGGCTATCCTTGTACTTGTGTACAGCACGAAGAATAGTAACTACTTCCTTTTCGGTGGGTAGCGGAACGGGGCCCGAAACTCTGGCGCCAGTGCGCTTTGCGGTTTCTACGATTTTTTCTGCTGCCTGGTCAACAAGCGCATGGTCGTAGCCCTTAACACGAATTCTGATTTTTTCTTTTACTGCCATTTGGCTGCTCCTCCTTGTTTGGATTTGCGAGCGAAACTTACACCGTGCCGAGTGTTTCTTCAGGGCACATTATAAAACCGGATGGCTGGGGTTGCAGTCATTCCGGGGCTGACGGCACAAAAATACCGTCGTGGGCACACGGCATCGCAAGTTGCCGCATGGCCTTGATAAGTTCTACTTTCGCCCGGTTTAAAATCGGACATACTCCGCGGAAATTTCCCGACTCGAACGGTCGGCCACCTCCCGCATCAACGCATATCAACGCTATTTTCACAGCGTACTCCCGTATAATAACATAAACAAATGCAAAATGCAAGCATTTTTTGCAAAAATTTTAAAAAATTTTTAAGAAAATTTTCGGTTACAAAATTTTGTGTTTTGCGGCTTTCCGCACACAATATTTAGTTCCCTCACGCACGCGTATATATAATAGGAAGAGCCGATGCAAAAAAGCATCGGCTCTTAAGATTTTATTCTACTATTTCGCCTACGTTGTTAAGTATGATGTTTGGGCCATACGGGAACTGCTCCACCGTTTCTCTGGTTGAAACGCCCGAAAGAACCAAAACGGTTGTAGCGCCCGATTCAATACCTGCAATAATATCGGTGTCCATTCTGTCCCCTATTATTACGGCATCTTCACTTTTACAGCCGAGTCTGTGGAAGCCCGAACGCATCATTAAGGGGTTAGGTTTTCCAAGGTAGTAGGCCTGCTTACCCGTCGCAATTTCAATGGGGGCTACCAAGGCTTTGCAATCGGGAATAATTCTGTCGCCGTCGGTGGGGGCTGTGGTATCGGGGTTGGTACCGATAAGTTTTGCGCCCTTACGAACTAAATCGACCGCCTTTGCCATATTGGAAAAGCTGTAGTTCTGTGTAGGACCTACAACCACGTAATCGGGGTTAACGTCGTTAATGGTAAGGCCTTCTTCGTAAATTGCATTTAAAAGACCCGCTTCACCAATGCAGTAAACCGAGCATCCCGGCTTTTGACGAGCCAAAAACCTTGCAGTAGCGATAGCTGAAGTGTAAAAATGCTCTTCGGGAATATCGAGCCCCATTCTTTGAAGCTTCTGGCGAAGCTCGGTACGGCTTCTTTCACTTGAGTTGGTTAAGAAAAGGAACTTTTTGTTTTCCTTTTGCAGCCACTCTACAAAAAGCTTTGCGCTTGGAAGCAGTTCGTTACCGTGATAGATAACACCGTCCATATCGCATATAAAGCCTTTTTTGCTTCTTATAAGTTCTAAATCTGTCATTTTATTACCTCTATCATCCGCCGTGGCGGATTTCATCACGCAGTGATTTCATCCCGTAAGGGATTTCATTCGTTTCCAAAGGAAACGGATTTAATTGCATATTAATCGGGTACCGATTAATATGCTTTGCCCCAATATACCATCTTCTTGGCAGGGCGGCCGCAACAGATACATTTATCTGTAAGCTTTTCCTGCTCGAAGGGCATACAACGTGAAGACACGCCTGCCTTTTCCTTTAAGGCTTCTTCGCAGGCACGGTCTTCGCACCACATTGCCTTAATAAAGCCGGGCTTATTGTCAGCAATTTGAATCATTTCTTCCATAGTGGTTGCCACGTAGGTTTTTTCGCTTCTGTTTGCAAGGGCCTTATTATAAAGACCGTCGCGAACGGCTTCTAACATTTCGGGAACCTTGGTTTCAAGCTCGTCTAAAGAAACAACAACCTTTTCGCCGTTATCTCTGCGAACTAATACGCACTGATTATTCTCGATATCACGGGGACCGAGTTCAAGACGAAGGGGCACACCCTTCATTTCGTATTCGGCGAACTTCCAGCCGGGGCTGTTATCGGAATTGTCGATTTTAGCACGGCATACTTTCTTTAGCTTTTCGTATACTTCGGTAGCCTTTTCGGTTACGCCTTCCTTATGGGAAGCAATAGGAATAACCACAAGTTGAATGGGAGCAACGGCAGGGGGAAGAACAAGGCCGTTATCGTCGCCGTGGGTCATAATAATTGCACCGATTAAACGGGTAGAAACGCCCCAAGAAGTTTGGAAGGGGGTTGCCTGCTTGTTGTCTTTATCGGTAAACTGGATGCCGAAGGCCTTTGCGAAGCCGTCGCCGAAGAAATGGGACGTACCGCTTTGAAGGGCCTTGCCGTCGTGCATCATAGCTTCAATGGTATAGGTATCTACCGCACCTGCAAAACGCTCTTTTTCGGTTTTAACGCCCTTGATTACCGGCATTGCAAGATACTTTTCGGCAAATTCGGCATAGACGTTTAACATTTGAATTGTTTCTGCCTGTGCTTCTTCGGCAGTTGCGTGAATGGTATGACCTTCCTGCCAATGGAATTCACGGGAGCGAAGGAAGGGTCTTGTGGTCTTTTCCCAACGAACTACACTGCACCACTGGTTGTAGAGCTTTGGTAAATCTCTCCAAGAATGAATGATATTCTTGTAGTGGTCGCAGAAAAGGGTTTCGGAAGTGGGACGAACGCACAATCTTTCTTCAAGCTTTTCGGCGCCGCCGTGGGTAACCCAGGCAACTTCGGGGGCAAAGCCTTCAACGTGGTCCTTTTCCTTTTGAAGAAGACTTTCGGGAATGAACATAGGCATTGACACGTTTTCGTGTCCTGTTTCCTTGAACATACCATCCATAATTCTTTGAATATTTTCCCAGATTGCCCAACCGTAAGGACGTATAATCATACAACCCTTAACCGAAGCATAGTCGATGAGCTCTGCCTTGATAACAACGTCTGTATACCATTTTGCAAAATCTTCATCCATTGATGTAATTGCTTTTACAAGCTTTTCTTTAGCCATATTTATCACCTGTTATTCTTTAATTGCAGTTTCTTTATAGTTTCCAAGGAAAGTAAAATCGGGTAATTCTTTTTCCAAGGATGAAATAAGCGCTATTGTTTTTCTGTCGTTAAGGTTGCCGGCAAAATCTAAATAGAACAAGTAATCGAACTCGCCGTTTTTGGCGGCACGAGATTCTATTTTAGTAAGGTTAAGACCGTTCATACAGAAGCGGTTTAAAACCCTGTTCAGTGCGCCGACACTATGAGGTACCGAGAAAACTACGCTTATTTTGTTTGCGTCGTTTGGAATTATAAGCTGTTTAGATATTGTAATAAACCGTGTGGAATTATTCTTTATGGTTTGAATGTTTTTTGCCACAACGTCAAGACCGTAAAGTTTTGCCGAAAGCACCGAGCCAACCGCCGCTACGGTTTTGTCGCCCTTTTCGGCCACAAATTTTGCCGCCATTGCGGTATTGCTGAAGGGCACACCTTCAATTCCGTTTGCCTTTAAGAAGTCTTCCGACTGGGAAAGGGCCTGCGGATGAGAGTAGGCCGCTTTAACATCTTCAAGCTTTGCGCCCTTTATGCCAAGCAGGTTTTCATTTACGGCAAGGTCGGCCGCAGACACAATGTAGTAGCGGTATTTAAGAATTAAATCGTAAACCTCGCTGACCGAGCCTGCGTTTGAATTTTCAACCGGTACAACACCGTAAACCACTTCGTCGTTTTTAACCGCTTTGAATACGTCTTCGAAGGTGGTGTAGTATTTAATACTTCCCGTTGAGTGAAGATTTTTTGCGGCAATACTTCCGAAGGCGCCTTCTATACCCTGGCAGGCAACGGCAACGTTTTCTTTAATGCCGTCTTTTGCGTTTACTATCTGGCTTGCAAGAATGCCGAAGGGTGCAAGCTCGGCCTGCTGTGCTTCACGGCTTACCCCCATAATTTCACGGTAGACCGACGCTATGTAGCTGCCGAATTCGCCGCCCGTTTCGGTAACCTTGTCTATTATTGCCTGTTCCCTTGCGGGATGCAGTACGGGAAGGTTTTGTTCCCTTTTAATTTCGGCCACCTTTAAAGAACAATTCATTCTTTCCTTTAAAAGCGGAACGAGTTTACTGTCAATTTCGTCTATTTCAACTCTTATTTTATCAAGGCTCATACTCTGTCTCCCTTTGCTAAAAGGTCTAAAAGAGCAATACAGAGCGCCGCTTCTAAAACGGGGAGTGCACGGGGCACAATGCAGGGGTCGTGTCTGCCTTCAATTTGAAGTGTGCTGTTTTCACCCGTTTTAAGATTAACCGTTTTTTGCTCTTTGGAAATTGACGGGGTTGGTTTTACGGCTACACTTACAAGCAGGGGCATACCGTTTGTAATGCCGCCCGTAATGCCGCCGCAGTTATTTGTGTAACACCTGACTTCTCCCTCTTCGGTGTAGTACATCTGGTCGTTAGCCTGACTACCCTTCATAGAAGCGTAGCCGAAGCCTGCGCCGAAGGCTACTGCTTTAACGGCAGGAACACCGTAAAGAATGTTTGCGACCACGTTTTCAACGCCTTCGAACATTGGGTCGCCAAGGCCTACGGGAAGGCCTACTGCCGCAAGCTCAACAGAGCCGCCTACCGAGTCGCCCTCGCATCTTGCTTGTTCTATTTCGTTTCGCATTGGCTCTTCGTTTTTTGGGTTATTAAGTGCAAAAAGCGCCGACGAAAGATTTTCAAGCGTTCCTGCATTTACGTTTACGGGGTCGAAGGGTGTATCGGTTACATTTCCAATAGCCGAAATGTGTCCGCCAACCGTAATGCCTTCTTCTTTTAAAATTTGGCGGCATATTGCGCCTGCCGCAACTATTCCTGCGGTAAGTCTGCCCGAAAAATGTCCGCCGCCACGTATATCGTTATTGCCGCAGTATTTCATAGCCGCCGCAAAATCGGAATGGCTGGGACGTGGGTTATCTTTTAAATTATCGTAATTGTGCGACCTTATATCGCTGTTTTTAATAATTATTGCAAGCGGCGCACCGGTTGTAACGCCGTCTACAATGCCCGAAATGATTTCGGGGGTATCGGATTCTTTTCTTGCGGTAGCGGTTTTGTCTTTGCCCGGGGCACGACGTGCCATTTGGTTAAGCACCGCATCCATATCTATTTTAACACCCGAAGGCAAACCTTCAAGCAGACAGCCGATAGCTGTGCCGTGGCTTTCGCCGAAAACAGATAAACGAACTTTACTTCCTATACTTGATTTCATATAAGGTTGCCTCCAATCTTTTTAAATTCTTTGAAAAATTCAGGGTAGGATTTTTCTACCGCTTCCGCGCCGTTAATTGTGCTTTTACCTTCGGCATAAGCGGCAGCTACCGAAAAGGCCATTACGATTCGGTGGTCTCCTGCGCCGTCTATTGTGGCACCCCGGGGTCTTCCGCCGTATATTACCATACCGTCTTCTTTTTCTTCGGTTTTAACACCCATTGCATTAAGCGCGGCGAGCACCGTTTTTATGCGGTCGCTTTCCTTAATTCTAAGGCGCTCGGCCGAGTGTATTACCGTTTTGCCTTCGGCAAATGCGGCCGTTGCCGCAATGGCAGGTACCATATCGGGAATGTTTGCGGCGTTAACCGTAATTCCTTTAAGGGTTCCCCTTTTTACGTGCAAAATATTATCTTCAATAGAAATATCGGCACCGAAGGCGGCGAACACGTCGAGTGCGGCCATATCGCCCTGGTTTGATGCAAAATTGAGACCTGCGATTTTTATATCGCCGCCAATAGCGGCGGCCGACATAAAGAAGGCTGCCTGCGACCAATCCCCTTCAATTACGGTGTTGTTCGCAGTGTAACTGCTGCCTTTTGACACACGCCAACCGCAAGCAGTTTCTTCTACCGTGGCGCCATACTTTTTCATAGCCGACACGGTCATATCTATATAACCCACCGACTCTAACGCGGTGGTGGGAATAACGTTTACTTCACTGTCTATAAGGGGTGCCGCTAAAAGCAGACCGCTTATAAACTGGGACGAAATGTTACCCGGTAGGCAGAAATCTCCGCCGTTCATTTTGCCGTTTAAGGTTATGGGCAAATTATCGTTTTCGGCAGATACCCCGTGTTCCCTTAACAGTGTGGTTAAGGTGTTCATTGGGCGATTTGGCAATCTGCCTGAGCCAACTGCTGTGCAGTTTGCTCCAAGTGCGGCGGCCACGGGAAGTAAAAACCTTGCGGTTGAGCCCGACTCACAAAAATTGAGTGTTCCGCCCTGTTTAACCTTGCCCTTTGATACTGTGTAGCCGTCCGGGTCTTCCGTTATATTCATACCAAGTTCCTTAAGGCAGGCAACGGTAGCTTTTATGTCTTTAGAAGTGCAGTAGGGTGTTACCTTACTTGTGCCGTTGGACAGCGCCGCACAAATAAGCGCACGGTGCGCCGCACTTTTTGACGGAGGCACGGTAACACTACCGCTAAGTGCAGAAGGAAATATTTTTACGTCCATACTAAGCCTCCGCAAAAAAGCCTTCGAGCTCGGTTATGGGGAAAGCTTTTACAAAAGAACTTCCTACGCTTTCGGCTATAACAAGGTTTATGCTGTTACCCCTGCGCTTTTTGTCGTAAAGCATTATGTTTACAAGCTCTGCCGTGTTGCCCGAAAAGGCTGTGGGTAAAGAGAATTTATTTAAAAGGGTTTCTATTTTTTGGGCGGTGCCAATACCCGCAAGGCCTGCCCTTTCGGCCGCCTTTGTTATTTTAAGCATACCAACACCAACCGCTTCGCCGTGGGCAAGACCGCTGAAGTTTTGATGCTTTTCTATTGCGTGGCCAAGGGTATGACCGAAATTAAGCAACATTCTTTCGCCCTTTTCGGTAAAGTCGTTTTCAACCACCTGCCTTTTAATGTCTACACAGGTGTAAATAACGTCGCTTAAAACACTGTCTATATTATTACAGGAAGCAAGCTTTTCGTAAAGCGCTTCGCTTTTTATAAGGGCATATTTTATTATTTCGCCCATGCCGTCGTTTTTATAACGGTCGGGTAAGGTTTTAATTGTTTCGGGGTCGATAAGCACAAGCTTGGGGTTGTGAAAAGCGCCTATAAGATTTTTACCGAAGGCTAAATCGCACCCTGTTTTGCCGCCAACCGAAGAATCTACCTGAGAAAGAAGGGTGGTAGGTATTTGCACAAAATCTATTCCGCGAAGGTATATGGCCGAAGCAAAGCCTGCCATATCGCCCGTAACGCCGCCGCCGAGTGCTACTACTATGTCGTTTCGGCTAAGCTCGTTTTCGCAAAGCGCCTTTATCATACCTTCGACTGTGTTAAGATTTTTAGAAGCTTCGCCTGCAGGAAAAACGTGCGAAGCAACCGTGAAACCGTTTTGCGCTAAAGAAGACGCTACAGCTTGTCCGTAAAGCGAAAAAACGTTTGAATCGGAAATAATAAGAGCGCGTGAAGCTTTGGTTACCTTGCGCACGTACTGACCGCAAGAAGCTAAAATTCCGTTTTTTATTAAGATGTCGTAACCGCCATTTCCCGAAACCGTTATTTTTCGCATACTAACTCCATCAATAGAAAAATTCATTAAAGATTATTTTATCATAAACTGTACTTTATTGCAACTATATATTATATATTATAATATATCTTCTATAGCCGAAACAGCGGTTAAAAAGGTGCGCTTTTCGTCTGCCGAGCTATCGACTATAATATCGGCAACTTCTTCGTAAATGGGTTTACGCATATTGTAACGGGCAACTATATCTTCCCTGCCGCCTGCGGTTAGGGGTCTTGTACTGTCGCCCGTTATTCTTTCAAGGGTTACGTCTATTCCGCAGTCAAGCAAAATCACCTTACCTGCCGCTTTAAGATATTTGTGGTTATCTTTGTTTGCGGCAAGTCCGCCGCCAAGCGAAATAACAAGGTTTTTTTGCCTTCCCAGCTCTTTTATAAGTTCTGTTTCAAGTTTTCTGAAATAGGGTTCGCCGTCGGTAGCAAAAATATCGGCTATGGTGCGGTTTTCCCTTTTTACAATTTCGCAGTCGGTATCTATGAACTGCATACCGAAATGCTCGGCAAGCTTTATGCCAAGGGTTGTTTTGCCTGCCCCCATAAAGCCGCAAATTATAAGATTATTCATTTTTAAAAATAGCCTCCTGCTCTTTGGCAGTTTTTTCTATAACGTTTATTATTTCTTCGCCCGAAAATTCTGCGCCGTAAAAAATGGTGTGTGCCTTTGCGGCCTGGGCTACAAGCATTGAAAGACCGCCGCCGCACTGTTTGCCCATTTGCTTGGCCGTTTTTAAAAGCAAAGTTTGTTCAGGATTATATACAATATCGTAAACCGCATCGAAAAGGGCAAGCTTTTCGGGCTCTATGGGCATTGCATCTACCTTTGGAAACATTCCTACGGGGGTTGCGTTTACAAGAAGATTATAATTTTCGGTTATTTGTTCGTTGGTTATAACCTTAATTTCTGTACTGAGCTTATTTCCAAGCTCTTTTGCTATTTCTTCGGCGCCTGTCAAAAGCTTTGGAATGGTGCCTATGGTAACTTCACAGCCTGCTTTTACGGCTTCGGTTATAATGGTTCTGGCGGCTCCGCCGAAGCCGTATACCATAACCCTACCGCTAAGACTTATACCCGAAAGTTCGAGCCCCTTTAAAAAGCCGTAAGCATCGGTATTATAGCCGATATATTTACCGTTTTTATTAACAACCACGTTTACGGCGCCGTATTCTTTGGCAGATTCGTCAAGCTCGTTCAAATAATTGATTATAGCTACCTTGTGGGGAATTGTAACGTTAAAACCGTCATAATTCTTGAGGGTGTTTTCAAACTCCTCGCCAAGCTTTTCGGGGGCAATTTCTTTTTTGCCGTATTCTGCCGAAAATCCCCTTGAAGCAAAAAGCTGTGTATGTATAAACGGCGACATTGTATGCCCTATGGGGAAGCCTATTACGCCAAATTTTTGTGCCATAAAATCAGTCCTTTGTGTAAATTTAAAAATAAAATAGTTGACAAAACGCAATATTCAACATATTATTTTCTTATAGAAGCTTTTATTACTATACCACAAATAATACTTCCGTGTCTACACCGGGGTATATGAAAATTTTTAAGGAGAATGTTAAATGATTTTTGAGAAAATTACCGAAATTCTTGCCGAGCAGCTTGCTGCCGACCAAAACACCATGACTATGGACACAAAAATTGCCGAAGACCTTGGCGCAGACAGCCTTGACCTTGTAGACCTTCTTATGTCTATGGAAGATGAATTCGGCATTGAAATCACCGACGAAGATGCTGCAGACCTTCACACCATCGGCGACGTTGTAAACTTTATTTCTAAAAATTCCGAACAGTAATATAAAACTTTAAGCCCGTCAGGTTTAACTGACGGGCTTTCTTTTTTTACTAATTATTATTTATGAATTCGTCGCCTTGGGCAGCTTGGTCGGTGTAAGACGATTCTTCAGAAGATTCTGCAGTTGCAGGGTCGCGGTAGTAAACAATGATAATATCATTTATAGAAACCTGCGAGCCGGTTTTAATTGCAGAATCGTCGCTGGCATACGAAACCTTGTAGATTTCACCGGGCTCTGCGCTTAAATCGAAGCCCTTGCGTATAATTACCGCATCGCTATAGAAGCCGGCATCGAACAGTTCGTTTTTGCCTTCTTCAATAGTAAGGCCTATAATTCCGGGCATTGAAACCTTATCGGGTCCCTGGCTTATGTAAAGTTCAATTTTTGCGCCACGCTCAACCTTACTGTCTGCTACAATGGACTGGTAGCAAATACCGCCCCTTGGAATAGTATCGGAGTGCATACGACCTACAATAACAAATTCGAAATGCGCATATTCGGTTTGCATTTCACCAAATACGTCGGTATAAATTTCGCCAACAAGGTTGGGCACCTTATAGAGTGCGGCTTCGGGAATGTAACCCGAATTTGCAGAGCTTATAATTTCCGACGGAGCGGACGAAATATCTGTGGGTTCGCTTGACGCTACGTCTTCTTTGAGTATGGGCAATACCCAAACAACAAACGCCACACCAAGTATAATAGCCGTTGCAAGTACCGCAATTATAACGTATAAAATTCCCGATTTGCCTTTAGATTTTGGCTCTTCTTCGGGTTCTTCGTAGACCGATACAGGAACTGCAATTGCTTCGAACATTTTGTAAAGACGGTCGGCCGAACCTACACGCTGGGTAGTATCTACCTTAAGGGCGGTTGCAATTGCCACAAGTGCATTTTTGGGCACGGTTTCGGTAATTTTGGAAGGTATAGTAAGCTTGTCGTTGGAAAGACGGTCTTTAGCATCGGGCGGGGTGGTTCCGATAAGGGTGCGGAACAGCACTGCGCCGAGCGAATAAACGTCTGCGCCCGTAAGGTCTTGTGCATTTTCAAGATACTGTTCGGGGGCAACGAAGCCGCTTGGAAGATGCGATAAAAACTCGCTGTGGGCCGAAAGCACAGACTTTATGCAAAAACCGGTAAGACGAAGCTTTCCGTCACGGCCTACAATGATGTTATCAAGGCAGATGCCCCTGTGGTAAATGCCCATATCGTTAAGTTTTGCAACAGTATCGATAAGAGGCATAAACATAGGCTTTGTTTTTTCCCAGCTAAGAGAGCCGCCGTTGCTTAAAAGATATTCCTTTAAGGTGTTGCCCGAAACGGTTGAGAAAACCGCATATACGGTTCCGCCGAGTTCGAACACGTCTTCAACGCCGAGAATAGATAATGACCTATCGGCCAAGTAGAGATTTTTAAACAATTCTACAAACTCATCTTTACCCTTATTAAATGCCTCTGCACGATTGTCTGCAGGGGTAACGGTAAGTCTGTCTGCACTGCGTTTTGCAATGCCTGCAGGGAAATATTCCTTAATGTTTACAATGGCATTTCTGTCGTTGTCCCAGCCGATATAGGTTACGCCGTCGCCCGATTCTTCGATTACCTTGCCAACGTTATATCTGTTAGCGTTAATCCAGGTGCCGACCTTAAGATATTCTTTTGGGTTATCGATTGAGTTGTCGTAACCGCAAATGGGGCAAATTTGTTCGCCGCCGTTATCGTTCATACAACCCATACAAAGTCTTTCTGTATTTACCATAAAGTTACCTCCGGTAAGTTAGGTTTCAAGGTATTATAACATACTTTAATTAAAAATTCAACTACTCGCCAAGCGGTATGATTTTGTTGAAAACGCAGGTGTGTTTAGGGGTTACCACCCTGTCTTCGTGGAGCGAGCCAAAATACCATTTTTTAAAGGTACATTCGGCGGCAACTTCTTCAAAATAACCGTTAAGCTTGTTTATTCTGTCGGCCGAGCCTTCACGAAGAAGCATTGCGCTTTTTACGTTTTTGGGCGGCTCGTGGGTAATAATATAATCTACTTCAAGGCCCGCTTCGTCAAGCTTTGCGGCCCCCATTGCCATTTCCTTAGGGGTTGGCAGTTCTTCCTTCCAGTAAAGGCCCTGCTCTGCACGGATGTCTTTATCGGTAGATTCGCCGCCGCCAAAGGTGAATATAGTTTTATCTTCAATATTAAAAATTTCGCCGCGCATTAAATGCAGCAAATTGCCGTGTATTCTGTGCACTCGGCCACCCTTCCAATAGGTTTCGCGGCAAGCGTTAATTTTATCGAAATTTTCGTGGGTGCCGTCTACAAAGGCAACCGTAAACTTGCGGCTTCCAAGGTATTCAACCACTTCTTTTTCGTATTTTCCGCCATCCCATATATAGCCGAAATCGCCGCACACTATGAGTACATCGCCCGCTTTAAGACGGCGCCACTCTTTTCCGTAAAGGCGGTCTTCAGCGCCGTGCATATCGCCCGTAACATAAACCATAAAGGCTTCTCCTTAAAAAATATTTAAAATATAAAAATAGCACTTTTATTTTTTCCGTTAATATTGTATACTAAATTATAAGATATTTCAAGTTTTGAGGTTCATATAATGAAAAAAACCATAATCTCTTTAGTTTTAATATTAGTCTTGCTACTGTCTACAGGCATTACCGCAGGCGCTTTCAACATAAATAATTACGAAATGCACCACAAAGCCGGTCTTGTTGCCTACCCCGAAAACGATACCATAATTTACGAAAAAAATGCCGATTTAAAAATTTACCCTGCTTCCATTGCCAAGCTTATGACGGCAATTGTTATGGTTGAAAATATTAAAAATTTCGAAACAGAAACCATTGTTTTTTCCAAGGAAGCAATGAACAGAATTTTAGGTACCGGTTCGGCCGTATATGCAGGCGACGGGCTTAAAATAGGCGAAGAAATGAAGGCCAGTGAAGCGCTTGCCGCACTGCTTATTACCTCCAGCGGCGACGTTGCCTACGCTATTTCAGAGCACGTTGGCGGCACCACCGAAAACTTCGTCCAAATGATGAACGACAAGGCTAAAGAAATGGGTCTTAACGGCACACATTATACCAACCCCGTAGGTCTTCACGACGACAATCTTTACACCACCGCAAGAGATATATATTACCTTGCAAAATACGCCTTCGGCATAGAACAAATTAAATCTTTGCTTTCTCACACGTCCTACACCTTTGAAGCCACAAACTTCCACGATTCCATTACTTTACCGGCTTCAAATCTTATGATAAACCCCAACTCTAACGTTTACTACAGATATGCCGTTTGCGGCAAAACGGGCTTTACGTCAAAGGCAGGCAGATGCCTTGTAAGCATGGCAGAATACAGCGGCTACACCTATATTGCAGTTGTACTTGACGCCAAAACAATTAACGGTTCAAGAAACGAATTTATAGATTCCGCAAATATGTTCCGTTGGGCGTTTAATAACTTCGAATTCAAGTCGGTTTTAGATGCGTCAACACCCGTTACCGAAGCGCCGTTACATCTTTCGGGCGAGTATGACTACCTGCCAATTTGCTTTGAAGGCGGCCTTAAAACAATACTTCCCAAAGAAGCCGATGCTTCTACCATAGAGTATAATTTAAAGCTTAATCAAGAAGAATTTCGTGCACCCGTTAAAAAAGGCGACGTGGTTGGCTCGGCCGATATTTTCTACGCAGAAGAGAAAATAGGAACCCTTAATTTAGTGGCAGGCCAAACCATTAAGGCCAGTCCCCTGCTTGTATTTTTAGATTCTGCCAAAAAGTTTTTAACCAGCCTTCCAATGAAGATTTTTTACCTTGTGCTGGCTTGTGTAATTGTTGTTTTTGTGCTGGCAGTTATTATTTTAAATAAAGGCAAAAAACAAAAACGCCGCGTTAAGTATGTTCCTTTAACCAAGGAAGAACGCGACGATTTGAAATAAATTTCTATTTAAATTCCATATTTTTTAAGGTCTACGCGGCCGTCGGCTTCGAAGGTTATGCCTTCGTTTTCAAGCAGCTTTCGTTGGGCGTTTTCACCACCGAAAACAAATGCGGCGGCTACCCTTCCTTCACGATTTACAACCCTGTGGCACGGTATTATTTCGGGCGCAGGGTTGTTGTGCAGTGCATAGCCCACAACACGTGCCCAACGCGGATTTCCCGCAAGTAGCGCCACCTGACCGTAGGTCGCAACCCTGCCCTTAGGTATGTTTTTAACTACTTCGTAAATTTTTTCAAAAACTGTCATCTTTGCCACCTTCTTTTCAAGGGTTATTATACACAAAAGCAAAAGGTTTAGCAAAGGAAAATTAAGTATTTGACAAAACGCACTTTTTGCCGTATAATATCAAAGTCGCAAATGTGAAAACACAGTACCGAGGTGTCGCCCAAGCTTACAGGGCGCTAGTTTTGGGTGAGGTTGCGAGCGCATCCTGCGGATGATTAAGCGAGCATAACGAAGCGCAGCGGTCGGCAGAGGCAAGGGTGTACCTACGCCCGAGAATATGCCGGGCACCGCAAGAGGGTTGCCAAAACGGCCTTCATTAAACAAAAAACAATTTAATATCGAGGTGTCGCCCAGTTGGTAGGGCGCTAGTTTTGGGAACTAGATGCCGCAGGTTCGAGTCCTGTCACCTCGACCAAATTAAGAGGAATCATCCGTGAGGTTGGTTCCTTTTAATTTTTGTATATGGAAGGACTCGAACCTGAGAAGGTCTGATTTTTGGGGTGATTGTGCCGTTTAAGGACGTGATAATCGTTCATAATATCACCTTTTATTTATATTTCTTGGCGAGTGCCAAAATAACGCCTAACGGAAAAAATAAAACTGCCACAATTACAAATATAAGACCTTTTCTTGAGTTTTTCATTTTCTTCTCTCCTTTTACTTATTTGTTTTAATTTTAACCCGACGGCTGTACTATAAAACGGACTCTTGTTGCCAAAAACACATTTTTTAACGGTTCGTATATCTAAACAGCCACAACTATTAGCTCAATATATGGTAAACAAAAACCGCCGAAGTTTTTACTTCGGCGGTTTTTATAATTTTTTTAAGCGTAGACGGATTTTTATTATTTACAGTATATTTCTATTGCTTTGCTTACAAATTCGGCGGTACCGGGGGTGTGTTTATCTATGTTGTTCTTAAAGCGCTCATCGGCGATATACATTTGACCGAGACCTGCTAAAATTTCGTTTGTGCAAGTGTAGTAATTCTCGGTTATATGGTTTTGCAGTTCCTTGACAAGCACTTGCGCTTCAATAGAGTCGGCGGTATAGCCATTACTCATACACTCGGCAAATTTGGCGAGGACGGACATTAAACCGTCATTTACCTCTTGCCATTTGTCTGCGGTGTAGTTTGCAGTCTTTTCTGCGTGTTCTTTGTAGGCATCGGTACTGCCGAAGCGTTGTTTTGCCTCGTTTTCATACTGCTTACGCACGGTTTCATAATCACTGTTATCAAACGCTTTCATTGTAATCTTTCCTTTCGTGGCACCGTCCAAAGCATCGATAATTCTCTCTAATCGTTCTTTTTTAAGAATCAAAAGTTTTCGTTGCTCGGCGAGTGCTTTTCGTTTATTGTAATTGGGAGAGGACAATATATCTGAAATGCTTTTAAGTTCAAAGTCAAGTTCACGGTAAAACAGTATCTCTTGCATACGCTCAAGAGAATTTTCATCATAAAACCTATAACCGTTTTGCGTGTCCACAAAGGCAGGTTTTAGTAGTTCTATTTCATCGTAATAGTGCAATGTGCGCACGCTGACACCTGTTAATTTTGCGAACTCTTTGATTTGCATTTTCACAGTAAATCACCTCTCGTAACAGAGTATAAACCATAACGCAACGTCAGAGTCAAGCGTTTATTTCCTCTTATAATTCAAAATGAGAACATCATCTTTATTTTCAGTTTTAATAAGCTCAAAATCTTGAACAGTGCTGTTCATAAAGAGCGGTTTATCGTCCTTATCTGCGACAACAGGTGCTACGACAAGGCTTAGTTCGTCAATAGCGTTGGCACGCTGAAATGCGCCGTTGATAATACTTCCGCCCTCTAACAGCAAGGTATTGATTCCTGCAATGTTTTGAGTTTAAAAAGTGCGAGTTCAACGTCAATTTTATCTTTGCCGGCAAAAATATACGGTATTTCCATTTCTTCAAGGTAGCCTAAGTATCGCTCGTCAACATTTTCGGAAAGCACCTCAATAATTTGTGCGCCGTCATAACCAGGGTCGCCATCGGGGTCGATAATTTTATTAGATTTCCAACCAAGCTTACCGTTGGTATCAAAGGCAACGGCATAAAAGCCTGACATATACTCTTCATCGAGCATAAAATCCATTCTTACGGGGTCGGGTTTTACAGGCTTGTATTTAGTTAAATCGGGACAGTACCCGCCTGTGAAACTGCTCTCCATAGTAACACGACCGCAAATAAAACCGTTTGATTTTGTATTACGGTTAATATTGTAATATATTTCGCAAGCTTTAGCGCTTGTAGGACTGCTTAAAAACTCGCCTGTAACCTTACCGTCAATCGAGGTTACCATATGGCAGATTATGTATGGTCTATTCATTCTATTTCTCCATTTTATAAAGTTCGGCGGTTTCTTTATTTCTGTATTCGTGCTTTTCATAATACCCTATAAGTGAGCCGCCGTCATCACGCAGAGCAACCATATAAACGTCCTTATTTTCCTTATCGTTACGGTAGGTATAAACAAGGTTGTTTTCGATGCTTTCTTTAAACCAGGCAACCACACGGTCGATTTTTTCGCCCGATGCGGCATTGTGGCACGACTTTATATTTTTGCCCGTAATATCGGCGTGGTAATGCGAAACCGAAGCAGGATTCATATATACTACGGTATGCTCTAAATTGCAGATAACCACGGGCGCACCGTCGGCATCTATTACGCTTTTAAAAAAGGAATTCAGGTTCATTCGTGTTCTCCTTTTGTTTTTTAAAAATTATAACATTTTCGAAGCATTTTCTCAATAGTTTATTAGTTGGACATAAAAACACCGCCACGGTTAAAAGTTGTGGCGGTGCTATTATTAATTTGAAGTTATTTTTACATATTCATAATGGCTATAGCGGTATAATTGTCCATATCTTTAGCCTTACCTGCCGCTTCAACAATGGCTGTCATTTTATTTAGCCATTCTTGCGGATTAGTGCTGTTAGTTAAGGTTTTTATCATATCATCTTCGGTGATATTCTCCCAAAAACCGTCGGTACAAAGCAAAAACGCCGAATAGTCATTAAGAGTTAGCGGTGGGGACAACTCGCACAGAGGCTCTTCCCATTTTTCGCCCATAACCTTTAAAAGCATATTTCTGTGCGGATGATTCCTTATTTCGCTTTCGGTTATGGTATTAGACTGAACAAGCAACTGCGGTATGCTGTGGTCGAGCGAACGAATATAGTGTCCGTCGGGCAAGAAACCGTAAAATCTGGAATCGCCCACGTGGCCCACAAAGGCATTTGTTTCGTCGGCAACCATGCAAACGGCGGTAGTTTTCATTTCTTTTTTTGCGTCTTTGTCTTTTTGCCCCGCTTCTATTTGATTTTGCGCCTTCATAAAGCTATTAAACAAATAGGCAGGCAAATCGGAACCGCCGTAATAGAGTTCATCAACAAAGGTGTTGGCGGCAATTTTGGCCGCAACGTCGCCGTATTCATAACCGCCAAGTCCATCGCATACAACGAAGCACTGACGGCCCGATACTGAAGATATTCTTAAGTAATCTTCATTATAGTTTCTGTTTCCCGTAGCGGTAAACGAAGCATATTTTAACATACCGTTCGTACCCCTTACATCTTATTGCCGCATTTACCGCAAAAGGCAACGCCACTTTTCATTTTGAAGCCGCATTTTGAGCAGAAAATGAAGCGCTCGGTTTTAGCGTCGAGCTTGTGGCCGCAATGTCCGCAGAACATAACGCCGGGTTTAACGGCTTTTTTGCAAACGGGGCAGCAAAGAAGTCGGTTTGTTTCGGGAGCCGAGTTTTTGGGTGCACCGTCTGTGGTGCCCGAAGTAGCAAAGTTTTCGGGGTTGATTACCGTGCTTTCGTCGTCTTCGACCAAAAGCATTGTACCTTCGTTTTCGGGTACAAGGGCGGTGCCTTCTTCTTCCGATGGGGGTGCAACACTTTCTTCTTTTACCGATTTTACGCTTTTAGATTCGGTTTCAAAAACCGATTTATTGGTATAATAATTGATACCGTTTTCGGAAAATACTTCACTTTGCAGTTCGGCATAGCAAAGAGCAATAGACTCAAGCTCTAAACGCAAATCTTTAGGATGCGAATAACGGTCGGCGGGATTATGAGCGCAGGCCTTAAAGACAATGCGTGCCAATTTTTCGTCGGCATTGGCAGGCTTGGGTAACGGAAGACCCTGAATACGCTTAACCATTGCTTCGGTTTTATCGCTATACTTAACGGGTGCCGGGTAGGCAGGAAGGAAGGGGTCGCGATTATTGTTAAGCAGTTTATAAAGCACTATACCTAAAGAATAAATGTCGGCTTCAAAACCGTATTCCTTACCGTTATATATTTCGGGAGCCATATAGCTGTAGGTGCCTTTTCTGGAAAGGCCTGCCATGGTTTTTTCTATGGTGCGGGCAACGCCGAAATCGCCAAGCTTGAACTTGCCGAGCGAAGACACGAATATATTATCGGGTTTAATATCGCGGTGTACAATATTCATTTCACGGCACACTTCAAGAGCTCTGCACATATCAATACCAAGTTGAATAACATCGTATACCCTGAAATGATTTTCACGAAGATAGCTTGGAAGACCCGTTAAAAGCTCCATTCTTATAAGTATTTCGTAGCCAACGGCTTGAGTTTTTTCGACAACCGCAAAATCTTCATAGGCAACAACATTGGGGTTGCCCTTAAGCTGTGTCATTAACTGAATTTCTTGCACGAAATCGCTTACAATGCCTTTAAAATACTCGGTGGTATCGTTATCGGTCATACCGTCGTTTCTTAGCGACTGTATTTCGCCGTCGGACTGGGGTATGGAAATAACCTTAAGGGCAGAATGCTCTTCTATTCCGTATTCATTTCTTGCAATTTCAAACACCTTGCCGAAGCTTCCTTCGCCAATGGTTTTAACGATTTCCCACTTGGGCCATACTTTTTTAATATCGTACATATACGGTTTCCTTCTTTATAAAAGTTGCCGGAAAGACATTGTAACCTTTCCGGCCGAATTTTGAATATTTAAACTATTTTCTTGCAGCAGGGCCCCACTGATTGTCGAAATCGCTGTCTTTGCAGAACTGAACAATAAGGATGATAAAACCTGCTAAAGGAATAAGGCCCATAAGTAAGTAAACCCAAGATTTGCCGGTATCATGTAATCTTCTTACACTAATTGCAATGCCGGGAATCATTAAGCCTAAAGAAATAAGTCCGCCTAAAACGGGAATCCAGGAAGTTACAAGGCTTACAAGGAAATTGAATAAATATGCGTACCAATATTCGCTTTTGGTGGAACGTCCGTTAAAGTTAACGTAGTTTACAAAGAAAAGCTTAATAGCGTCCACAAAGCCTACGTGCTTGGGTGAGCCGTCTGCTGCGCCGGGTTGAGCATAGCCGTAAGGCTGCTGAGCATACTGGGGTTGCTGTGCATAACCCTGGGGCTGTTGTGCATACTGAGACTGCTGAGGCTGAGCATACTGCTGGTTAACGGGCGGTTGATTGTTCATTACGGGCTGTTGCTGAGCAGCGTTGTTTACGGGTGCTGCATCTGCGCTTGCCTGTTTAGCTCCGCAAGATGTGCAGAATGCTAAACCGTCTTCAATTTGTGCTCCACATTGTTGACAAAACATAGTTTGTACCTCCAAGAATAATTAAATTATAGTTTATAGAATTTATTAATATTTCTGATTTTAGAAATCTACGTTTACAATAAATCTGAAGGAAACGCGGCGGCATGCTGCCAGGTTAACGGTTCCGTCGGCATTGTAAATAGGCTTGCTGTTGGAATAACCAACATTTTCAAGAGAATTGCTTATTTTGGTAACGTCTACACCGGTTTCGGCAGAAAGGCAATAATTCTTAACGTTTAATGCTCTTTCTTCGGAGAGCTGTAAACCGCTGGCATAGGTACTGCCTTCAAGAGGTGCGGTATGACCTTCAACCATTGTTTTAGAAATAAAGCCTTCATATTTTTCGGAGAAAGCAACTGCAACGTAAGCCTTTATAAACTTGTTAAGGAAAGCCTTACCGTCGGCAGTAAGTTCGGAAGAATCGCCGCCGAAAAGTACAGAAGAATCGAGTGCGATTTCGCCGTTATCTTTGTTAACGGTTACGTTGATGCCTTCAGCCTTAAAGGCAGCTGCAAGGTCATCGAAAAGGTTGTTTTTCTTGTTTATAACGCCTTCAAGCTGTGCGCCTGAAACCACTAAATAAACGTCTGCGCCGCCATTGTATACAGCGTATACGTAGTATGCTAATGCATTTCTTGAAATGCTTTCGTAGTCGCTATAACCTTCTAAAAGCTTTTTGCCGGTCATTGTATCAACCAAGTCGTACATTGAGTTAGCATTTTCGGTTCTTACAATCCAAGGAGCAAAGCTGTGGCCCTTAATGGTGTAATCTCTGTCTTTATAAGAATAGAAATAGTTGCCTTCGTCGGTTTTCTTTGATGCTAAGAAATCGCTTATATGAACGTCATAGTCGTCATCGTCGCCGCCATTGAAGAAGATGTTTCCGTCTTTGTCGATTACGGTGTAATAATCGTCGTTTCTGAGCATCCAGTTCTGTCCGAACATCTTGTCGACGTATACAGATTCATAGGTTCCTTCAAGAATGCATTTACCTTCAAGGTTGTAAACCTTTTCGCCGCAATGAACTACTTCGCCGTAGATAGTGATATAATCTTCAAATTCGGTGGAAATAACCTTTCCGGTTTTGTCCATTACTGCATATTTGCTGCTACCGTCAACATATTTGTTGGCAACGTAATAGCCGTTGCTTTCGGCTGCAGGGGTGAAGCCTGTAAGGTCGTAGTTGAATAATAATACGCCGTTTGCGTCGTAAACTTCGCCTACCTTGCCTTCAATGGAGTAAGAGCCGTCATCGAATACTCTTGCGCCTTCGGGTAAGGCTTCGCCGTTTTCGTTAATTTTGTAATAGTTGTTTTCGGCATCCTTTAAGGTAAGGTATCTACCGGATGCAGTTACCATATCGTTGCCGGTACCGGTAGCCCCGGGAACAAGCTTATCGGTAACGGTGTCGTAAACATACCAGTTACCCTTGTACCAAGAATTCTTTTCGCCAAAGTTGCCGTCATAGGTAAGGCCGAGTTCGCTGTTATAGCTTACAACGGTTTCATCTTTAGAATAGCAACGCTCTGTAACGGTAGCAACCTTAATATAGCGGTCGCTTATAACATAGAAGGATGCGTATGTACCGGGAACAACAGTTTCACCCTTACCGTCGATAAGATAAGCGGCATTAAGACCTGCAAAATCTCCATCACTGGCAATAGCGGTTGTTCTTACCTGGAAATACTTGCCTACGGGTGTAACGTCAGCAAAGATAGCACCTGTATCTTTTGCGCCGTTAAAAGAGATAACACCGTAAAGACCGTTTTCGTCTTTATAATAAAGTCCGCCGTCGGCTGTTATGAAGTTATCTCTGTTAAGTGTGCCTACCTTTTCTGCTACTAAGTATTCGGAAAAGGTTCCGTTTACTACGTTATTGTTCTTATCTACAGCTTTTCCGCAACCTGCAAATACGCTGACAATAAGCAACGCAACTAATAATAACGATAAATACTTTTTCATAGATATTTCTACCTTTCAATTAAAATTCCCGCTTTTGTTATTTCGCTTTGATAACGGTATTTGCAAGTGTGTCTGCCGCACTGTCGCTTACACCCATTGTAGAAATAACAACAACGTAGTTATCAATTTTTCTTACATAGAAGTTGTGATAAAACGTGCCGTATGCGTTTTGGAAGGAACAAGATGCCTTTTTATAAAACTCTCCGGCAATCATGCTGGTTGAATAAGAATTGGTAGTCTGATAGGTAATCTCTGTAACAGAAGAGAGTGTATTCATTACAGCATCAAGATATTCTTCTTCATCGTATATCGGGAAGGTGGGAAGCTTTTCGAAGCAGATATAAATAGCGCTAAGTGTATCGTCTGCTACGAAATAAGCTCCGCAGTCGGTGCTGGCGTTTTCACTGCCCGCATAGGTAGCGGCATCTGCATTGGAAAAGCCTTCGGGCAGATACAGTTTAATATTTGCCCAGTCATTTGTATAAACAGTTCCGTCAAAGGTTCCTTTTGTATACTCTACCTCAGGTTCTTCGTAGGAACTGGTTTCTTCTGAAGAATTGAAGCTGAAATCATAATCGGAATCTGCAGAATAATCGTCGTTGTATGAATAATCGTAATCGTCGCCATTGCCTTGGCTTTGTAATGCCTTTTCAGAAACAAAACCGATTATTGCAAGTAATACCACTACACCCGCAATTATACCTACAATAAGTCCGGTATTCTTTTTCTTTGGCTTGTTCTGCGGCATGGGTTGCTGCCAACCTTGATTCATCGGGGGCTGCGGATTTGTGTTAACCGGTTGCTGCCAATTCTGGTTTGCAGGCTGTTGCCAGTTCTGGTTAACCGGCGGCTGTTGTTGCCAACCTTGGTTTACAGGGGGCTGCCAGTTTTGTTCTGCAGGCTGCTGCCAGTTCTGATTAACGGGGGGTTGCGGATTATACTGTGTTTGCTCGAAATTATCGTTTAAAACGGTGGTGTTTTCGAAATCTTCGTTCAATAAGGTAGTGCTTTCGAAATCGGCTTCGTTTACAGGAAAGTTGTTTGCAACAAAATCCGAACCGCCACAGTTCTGACAAAATCGAGCTTCATTTGGTACGCTTGAACCGCATTTTTTGCACTGCTTGCTCATATTTCTCTCCTTTTTAAATTAGATATAATTATATCAACAGAATTACTCTGATTGTTTTCGTTTTTTGATTTTAACAATAAATCCGGTACTCCGATATGAAATACCGGATTACTGTTAAAACAATTACGCTTTGAACTGATTAGCAATTTCAGAATCGGTCTGCTCAACGATGTTAGCGGTAGAATCGAGAGCTGTTGCAATTTCACGAATGAGTTCTTCTGCCTTCATAAAGCCGGGCTTTAACTCACCGTAACGAGTTGCGTAAGACTCGCTGGCACTACCTTCCCACTCGTTCTGTAACTGTTGGAGAAGTGTGTCCATCTTCTTGATTACACCGTTTACAGTGTCTGCTTCTCTGCGATAGTCGTTTGCTCTACTACGCATCTGGTCGGGTGTAATTCTAATTTGATTTGCCATTTTGGCACCTCCTTAAAAATATATCATCACCGGTTTCCCGGAAACAACCAAAACTATGCTTTGAACTGATTAGCAATTTCGGAATCGGTCTGCTCAACGATGTTAGCGGTAGAATCGAGAGCTGTTGCGATTTCACGAATGAGCTCTTCTGCCTTCATAAAGCCGGGCTTTAATTCGCTGTAGCGTGTTGCATAAGACTCGCTGGCGCTACCTTCCCACTCGTTCTGCAGCTGCTGAAGAAGTGTGTCCATCTTCTTGATTACACCGTTTACAGTGTCTGCTTCTCTGCGATAGTCGTTTGCTCTCTGTCGCATCTGGTCGGGTGTGATTCTAATTTGATTTGCCATTTTTATTTCCTCCTAAATATATTAAATTTAAAAATTTAATTCTTTTCAAATGTATACGGGTCGTTATACCCATTCATTGGCATATTTTCTATTTTTTGAATTTGTTCATTACACCAAATTTGTTTGCTGGGGTCGTCTTTGCACATATCTCTGTAGGTTGAGTAAACAGATTTGGTTGTTTCTTTTAACATATCGAACATATTTTTAGCATATGTTAAATCTTCTTCCGTATAGTCGCCGGATTTAATCACTTCAAGTGCATCTTCATAAGCATCTTGCAATTGATAGGTAATTTGTTTGAGCGCAATAAGCTTGTGAGCTCCATCAACCTTGGATTCTACGTCGGCAATATCGAGCACCGTAAGAATAACCGACGATTCGCCGACTTCTTCCTTTATCCAGTCTTCAATTCCCTTTTTCGTAAGGTCTTCAATCATATCAACATTAAAGTCTTTAGATTTATTAAAAAGGCCAACCCATTTGCTGTTATAGTCTTGCTTTAAACGTATAATAGCTTCTCTCATTGCTTCGGTTCCCGCGCGTTCGCAGGTTCTTTCTATATTCTCAATGATTTCAAGGCCCTTGGAATAATCGGAAAACAAATAGTCAAGCAATTGCGGACAAGATTCGAATAATTGCTTAACATAGGTGATTCCACCCATATTTTCAACAAAAGTCTTAAATTTGCTCTTTTTGTTTTTGTCTTTAAGATAATCCTTAATCAAATCTTCCATGCATTTTTTCGCTTCATCGTGGTCTTTCATGAAAGTTTGATGGCAATTTTCGCCCGATATAACAGAAGAAATTAATTTATTTAATTCTTCCCTGACTATCTTTTCATTGTAGCCTTCTTTTGTTAATATAGCGAGCAACTCATCGATAGTATATTCAACACCTTTATAAATAACTGAACCGGTAGAAAGAAATACTATGTCGAGTGCGTTCCAGTCGACTTCTTCATCGAAAATATAATCGGTATACTCTTCAAAAATGGTAACGCTGTCTTCATCGTTACAGAAATCAACTATTTCTTCTTCAGAAATATTAATACGGTCAAGCTCATCACGATATTTCTTTTCTGCATCTGAATCGAGGTCTGATATTTGAATGAGCTCGCCATTAATATCTTTAACCCAGCGATTTCTGAACCATACAAGCCTGTTTGAAATAGGGTTGTCGGGTGTGTATTCTGACGAATTTACATCAAGACACTCAGCTAAAGCCTGTGTTAACCTATGTACGTTGTCGCCTTGCTTTGCGTAGTTTGCCACTCTTTGACCGTATAGTCTGTCATACTTACGCATTTGACTGCAAATATCACGAATATTTTTAGCGGAATAATTATAATAGTCAATAACGCTTTTTTGATATTTGTCAACACCCACCAAAACATCGAGATACCCGTGTTTATCGAGCCATCTTCCAAAAGGGTCTGTTACATATTTTGAAAACAAATCCCAATCGCTTTCGACAACGTCGTTTGCAATTTTTACCATATCTTCTTCGGCGTCTTCAGTGAAGTCTCGTACAATAGGGTCGTCTATTTTACCTAATTTTTTTATTAATTTTAATATTCCCATTTACAAACCTCCAAACTAAAGACTATTAGCAATACTTTCGTCGGCTGTTTTCAATTTCTTTACAGATTCCAAATATGCAATCGTGTTTTGAATTAGTTTATAAACATCGTTATGAAAACTAATTGTATCGTTACAAAAATCCATTAAATAATCTTTAACCATACCGCTTCCGCCAATATCGCCCAGCCAAAATTCAACCTTTTTGTAGGAAGGTTCGTCCATATCGGCAAGAAGGGCTTTAAGGTCGGCAATATTTTCGTCTAATTTTTTGAAGTCTATATCTATAGATGTTGCCATAATTACACCTCGTTGTACAAATTCAAATCGACTGCTTCGGCTTTGCTTGGCAGTTTTCTTGATTCTGCAGCTACTTTTGCACCTAAGCCCTTTGCATAGGTTCGAATATCTTTAGCGTAATAACAAAGAAGGTCAACCGCTTCGTTAATGTGTCCTGATTTTATGGTTTCAGTATGAACTTTTTTCATAATAGCAACGTATTGACCAAGTGTGGTTTCAATTTCATCCCAACATTCAGCAAGGTCGGCAAGTTTATCTATTTCACGGTCGCAAACCTTAACAGACTCTGAACTCATACTATTTCTCTCCTTCTTGGTTTTGTTGTGCTAACAGATTATTATAATCGGCTGACAATGAAGCTTTTTCATTTTTTAATCTTCTGATTTCTCTCTTACAATAATCTAAATCGTTTGTATAATGCTTGATTTTATTGCTTATAACCGTAGCTAGCTCGTCTACCTTACTGCTGGCACTTGAATATTCTCCGCCGCTTAGCAATGCATTTGCCCTGTTTACAAAACTTTTAAAAGATTTCAAAAGGCTTTGCTTTACCGGTTTGTTTTTAGCCGCACGTCTTCTGGAAACAAAATCGTCGAATTCTTTACGAGCCTTTTTAGCTGTTGCTGCAGCTTGTTCAGCCTCTTCAATATTATTTTCTAATTTGGCTTTTTGCGAATTGAGATATTTTATTTCGTTATCGATTTCTCTTATTCTGTTTTGTATATTCTCTAATTCCATACCTTCACCACTAATCTATAAAGTATTTGTGCATTTAGCGACAATACGTTTCTACTCGAAATAATAAGATTGACGGGGGTAACTATCATAATTTTCCATTGTCATCTTATTAAGTCTTTCTATTTGTTCGTTTGCGTAGACCTGTTTCATTGGGTCTTCTATACACATATCACGGTAGGTTTCGTATATAGTAATATGTGTTTGTTTAAGCAGATTGAAAAGGTTTTCTACGGTGTATAAATCATCACTTGTATAATCTCCGCCTTGAACCTTTGCTACGGCTGCTTCAAATGCCGTTCTGGTATCGTTTGCTATGTTTTGAAGCGATAACAGTTTACTGTAGGCTTCGGTTACTTCCTGTCCACCCGTAATTTCCAGAATGGATTGCAGTGTGGAAAGAGCAGGAATATTTTCCTGAACCCACTTCTTTATAGCATCTTGTCCTTGGCCGGCCGCAAACTCCATACCGCCGTCCCAAAGCTTATTTATCATTCCGTCCCACTTATCGGAATAATCTTTGCGAAGTGTTTCAATTGCGCTCTTCATTTCGGGTGATATATTATCACCGCAAAGCGCATCGAGCGAATTAATAATTTTTAAGCCTTCGGAATAATCGTTAAACAGATAATCCACATACTGCGGACATTTTTCTGCCATTTCGGTTATAACATCTATTCCGCCTGCGAACTGAACGAACTTTTCCCAATCGCTGTATTCATAGTTGGGGAATTCTTCTTCAAAAGCTTCTTTATCGGATTTTTTATACCAGTCAATATACTTTAAAACACATTCTTTGGCATATTCGTGGTCTTTAAGGAAGCCCTCGCAGGGGTCTTCGGCCGAAATAATTGAATTGATAAGGTCGCTTAAATTCTCTCTTGCTTGCTTTTCTTCGAAACCTTCACCCGTCATAATAGAAGTGATTTCGTCTTTTGTGATTTCCACGCCCATAAACACAATTACGCCGGCGGTTTCCAGTGTTCCGTAATCAAGCTCTTCAAGATAAATGTAATCGGAATAGTCAGAAAAAACCTCGGTAAAATCGGCTTGGTTGCAAAAAGATACTATTTCTTCGTCTGAATATTCGTGTGGTTGATGTTGAGCAAAATAAGAAGACAACTGTGCTCTTAAATCGCTTATTTTTAAGCTTTCGTTATCTGTATAAAGCCAACCCATAGAAAATCCGTCTATTCTGTCTTCAACCGATATATCAAATTGGGTTGAATCGGGGTTTATTCTTTCGGCCAGATTTTCAAGCAACAACAGCCCTGTGTTTGCTTGGTTGTTATACGATTTAATTTTACCACCGTAGCTTGAATCTAAGGCACGGCAGTTATCGAAAATCATTTCTATAACTTTAAAATTCATATTATAACAGTCTATTACCAGTTGTTGATAAGTATTAGAATCGGTAATAAACTCTAACCAACCGTTTTTATCTAACCAACGGGCGAAACGGTCGGTAACGTTTTGTGCGAACCAGTCGTCGCTGTCGTCGACTTCGTTCGCTATTTTAACAAGACGCTCTTCTTCGGACGTTGTAAAATTGCGACAAAGGGGGTCTGTGATAGAGTTTATTTTTTTTAATCCGTCGGCAATTAAACCCATATTATTTCTCCCCTATTTTGTTGGCTATTTCTGCGTCCTTGTCTTGCAGCGCCTTTATGCAGTTAAGATACTTTACGGTATTTTCAATTAATGCAAGGGCTACGTCGTAATATTTTTTGGCATGAGTGGTTGTTTCAAAAATAGCGTCCTTGGCATCACCTTGTCCGATATTGCTGTTGGTAATCATATCGTACTTATAGGAAATTTCAGGCTTTTTGAGTTCTTTTTTAAGATTGTTGAGCTTATTTATATCGGTTTCCAATAATTCAAAATCTATATCTATACTTTTTGCCATATTTACACCCCATTGTACAGGTTAAGGTCGGTAGTTTCAATTTTATCTAAAAACTTTTCGGCTAAAACTGCCGCTAAAGAACCCGAACCTTTCATTTCGTCGTACACCGACTTGGCATAAAAATAAAAAAAGTCTATTGTGTGATGAATGCTTCCTTCTTTTACTGCGTTATCACGTATGTCGGCAAGAATAATGAAATACTCGGCAAGCACTGTATCAATATCGTCCCATTTATCTGCCATATCGGACAAGCAGGCTATTTGCAAATCGTTAACTTTTAATTCTGTTGCCATATTGCTTTTGTCCTTTCATTATTTTTTGAAAAATTTTGTAAGATTGTCGAGCATATCGTTTGTTTTACCGTTTGATTTCGTGTTATTGTTTTGGGAATGCAAAGCTTGTTGCTGTAGCTTAGCAAATTCTTTGCGCTCGGCTTCCATACGTTCGGCTTCGGCACGGCGGTAATCCTTAAGGTCTTCATAGGCATTATCTAAATTGCGCTCTGCCGTTTCAAGCTTATCTTCATAATAGTCAAGTTCTTCACTTAAGCGTCTGATTTCTGCCTTTATTTTGGAAATTAAGGTCTGAATATTGTTGTCGGCTTTTTTAAACTTGCTTCCGTTAAGAAGGTCGTCTAATTGATTTGTCCAGCTAACAATAGCCTTCAAGCAATTAGACATAGACAGCTCGTTACGTTTATTCTTTTTAATATCAAGCGCATTATAAAACTTCTTGCTGTACTTACGTGCTTCGTGCAAAGACTCTTCGGCATCGCTTAATTCTTGTTTAAGCGCACAAATTTTATCTTGGCAGTCGTCAATTTCAGCTTGATATAAAGATATTTTAAGCAAG
>JAFOCW010000031.1 GCA_017381035.1 Clostridia bacterium
TAGTTAAAAACGGCATAAATTTTGTATTGCCGGAATAAATTGTTAATAAAATAAAAATTTTGGTAAAAGCCCTTGATTTTTATGAAAAAATTGGTACAATATAATTAGCACTCTAAAGATGCGAGTGCTAATTATATTGTTATTTTTGTTTTGGAGGCTCAAAAAAATGACTATTAAACCCTTGTTCGACAAAGTAGTTGTAAAAACTGTCGAAGCAGAAGAAACAACAAAAAGCGGCATTATTTTAACCGCATCTGCTAAGGAAAAACCCGAAATTGCCGAAGTTGTGGCTGTAGGCCCCGGCGGCAAGGTAGACGGAATTGACGTTGAAATGTTTGTTCGTGTTGGTGATAAAGTAATTACCGCTAAATATGCAGGCACAGAAGTTAAGGTTGACGGAGTGGAATATTCTATTGTTCGCCAGTCCGACATTCTTGCTGTTGTAGAATAATTATTGGAGGAATTTTTAATGGCTAAAGATATAATTTTCGGCGAAGAAGCCCGTAAAGCACTTCAGGCCGGTGTAGACCAAATTGCAAATGCAGTAAAGGTAACACTCGGCCCCAAGGGCAGAAATGCCGTTTTAGAGCGCAGCTACGGCGCACCTTTAATCACCAATGACGGTGTTACAATAGCAAAGGAAGTTGAGCTTGATAACCCCTTTGAAAATATGGGCGCACAGCTTGTAAAGGAAGTTGCAACCAAAACTAACGACTGCGCAGGCGACGGTACCACAACCGCTACCGTTCTTGCCCAGGCACTTATCTGCGAAGGCATGAAAAACGTTGCCGCAGGCGCTAACCCCATGATAGTTAAAAAGGGTATTAAAAAGGCCGTAGATACCGCAGTAGAAACGGTTGTTGCCAACTCTAAAAAGGTAACCGGTTCGGCCGATATTGAACGTGTTGCTACCGTTTCCGCAGGCGATAATTTTGTTGGTAAGCTTATTGCCGAAGCAATGGAAAAGGTATCTTCCGACGGTGTAATTACTGTTGAAGAATCTAAAACCGCCGAAACCTACAGCGAAGTGGTTGAAGGTATGCAGTTCGACCGTGGCTACATTACTCCCTATATGGTAACCGATACCGATAAAATGGAAGCCGTTATCGACGACGCTTTCATACTTATTACCGATAAGAAGATTTCTTCTATTCAGGACATTCTTCCTGTGCTTGAACAAATTGTTCAGGCAGGCAAAAAGCTTGTAATTATTGCCGAAGATATTGAAGGCGAAGCCCTTTCTACCCTTATTGTAAACAAGCTTCGCGGCACCTTCGTTTGTGTTGGCGTTAAGGCTCCCGGTTTTGGCGACCGCAGAAAAGAAATGCTTCAGGATATTGCAATTCTTACCGGCGGTGAAGTTATTACCGAAGAACTCGGTCTTGACCTTAAGGACACCCAAATTACTCAGCTCGGCCGTGCCCGTCAGGTTAAGGTTGGCAAAGAAAATACAATTATCGTAGACGGCGCAGGCGCACCCGAAGCAATTCAGTACCGTGTTGCTCAAATCAGAAATCAGGTAGAAGCCGCCACAAGCGATTTCGACCGTGAAAAATTAAACGAGCGTCTTGCCAAGCTTGCAGGCGGTGTAGCCGTAATTAAGGTAGGCGCCGCTACCGAAGTTGAAATGAAAGAGCAAAAGCTCAGAATTGAAGATGCTCTTGCCGCAACCAAGGCAGCTGTTGAAGAAGGTATTGTAGCAGGCGGCGGTACCGCACTTGTTAACGCAATTCCTGCCGTTAAGGCCCTTCTTGAAACAACCGAAGGCGACGAAAAAACGGGCGTAAACATTGTGCTTAAATCGCTTGAAGCACCCATTCGCCAAATCGCATATAATGCAGGTCTTGAAGGCTCTGTAATTATCGATAAAATCATAGGTGAAGGCAAAGCAAACTTTGGTTTCGATGCTTATAACGAAACCTATACCGATATGATTGAAGCAGGAATTGTAGACCCAACTAAGGTTACACGTTCTGCACTTCAGAATGCCGCTTCAGTTGCATCTATGGTACTCACTACCGAAACCCTTGTTGCCGAAAACAAGGACGATGCCAAGGCAAATAAAGCAGCCGCTGCCGCAGCTGCAGCCGCATCCGGCGGAATGTACTAATATTCTAAAGACCACTCGACAGAGTGGTCTTTTTTAGTGGTCAGTGGTCAGTGCCTTCACCTTGAGGTGAAGGGGGACCGCATTTGCGGTGGATGAGGTGTAAAAATATTAAGCAAATAAATATTTTTTAACTTCAACATAAAACAAAAACTATTGCATTAATCTATATTAAATAGTATAATAATTATGTATTTTGTGAAAACTTCTTCCAATAATAAACTTGGAGGTTGTTTTATGAATACATCTAATTTTAATCTATCAAACTCGGCATCATCAGAAGGCAGCGAAGGCTCCCTTTTTGAACAAATAAAAGAATGTGCTTCGGTTACCGCAACAGACGGCAAACACACCATTCAGTGTCTTACGGTAATTGGCGAAATTGAAGGGCACGTTATTTCGTCGTCGCAAAACAAAACTACGAAGTACGAACACATAATTCCACAGCTTGTTGCAATTGAGGAAAGCACCGAAATACAGGGTCTGCTTGTAATACTCAATACAGTCGGCGGCGACGTGGAAGCAGGGCTTGCAATTGCCGAACTTATTTCGGGTATGAACAAGCCAACGGTATCGTTAGTGCTTGGCGGCGCCCACTCAATTGGCATACCCTTAAGTGTTGCGGCAAAAAAATCCTTCATTGTACCTTCGGCCACAATGACGGTGCACCCCGTCCGTATGACAGGGCTGGTGCTTGGTGTTCCGCAAATGTTCCGCCATTTCGAGCGCATACAAGAAAGAATAATTACCTTTGTTACCAAAAATTCTAAAATCACTAAAGATAAGTTTTCTTCCCTTATGATGAACGTTGGGGAAATGGTTAATGACGTCGGCTCAATACTCGACGGCGAAAAGGCGGTCGAAGTAGGGCTTATTGATAAAATCGGGGGTCTGTCCGATGCTATAGACACCCTTTACGAAATGATAGATGAACAGGATGCATAAGCATCCTACTACATATTTTTAAGGAGAGTACATAATGGCGGCTAAAAAAGGCTCAGGCACTAAAAAAGGCAATACAAAATCCGTACCGCAAAAGACAAACAAAAAGCCCGTAATTGCGCTTATTCTGTTTGCAGTTTCGCTTTTAATTCTTGCGGTGGTATTCATACCAGGCGAAAACGGCTGGCTTGCACTCAAAACCTTTTTCTTCGGTCTTTTCGGTGCGCTTACCTACGTTTTCCCATTCTATTTAATTGCAGTATCTGTGTTCTATGCTATGGACAAATTAAAGGGCTTAACCCTTGCCCGTTTTATAGAAACAGCAGTGCTTATTGTGTTAATTCAGGGCTGTGTCGATATTTTTACAACCAACCCCGAAACTATGGGCACCTTTACCGAACATATTACCGCAGTTTACCAAAGCGGCATCACCTTAAAATCGGGCGGCTTTTTCGGTGGAATTATAGGCTGGCCGCTTTTAACCTTCGGTAAGGGCGGAGCAATCGCCACAATTTTCCTTTTAATGTTCGTGTTTGTTATGCTAATAACCGGCACAACGGTTGTAACTCTGGTTAGAAAAATGCAAAGCTCGGCAAAAACCGTAAAGCAGTCTTATAAAGAGTTCCGCGATACTGTCGAAGAACAGCGTGCCGCACGCCGCGAAGAAATTGACATTCCGCTTGACGAGCCCAACACACAGGCCATTACCGCCGGTATGAACGATAAACAGCGCAAGGTAATAAGCACATACCGTGATATAGATATTCCTGTATCTGATGACGATACTGCCGAAGAGTCAGAAGGCGTAACGGTAGAAGAAGCGCTCGATGCCGCTTTTGAAGAAACCAAACCTGCAAAAAGAACTCGAAAAATGGCAAATACTGAAGATAGCGAAGAAACTGAAGTTCAGGACCAAACCGATATAGATACTATCGAAATGAAGGAAGAAACCTATCAGTACCCACCGCTCGATTTACTTAAGCTTGCGCTTTCTAAAAGCCCTGCCGCAGAACGTGCCGAGCTTGAAAACACCGCTCAGCGCCTGGTAGATACCCTTCGCAGCTTCGGCGTAGAAACAAGCATTGTGGATATTTCAAGGGGTCCCACCGTAACCCGTTACGAGCTTCAGCCAAGCTCGGGCGTTAAAATCAGCAAAATTACAAACCTTGCCGACGATATTGCGCTTAACCTTGCTACCGCAGGCGTGCGTATCGAAGCCCCCATTCCCAACAAGGCGGCGGTTGGTATTGAAGTGCCCAACAAGGCAAGCAACGTTGTTCATATAAGGGAAATTCTTGAGTCTTCGGCTTTCACAGGCTCAAAAAGCAAGCTTACCATTGCCCTTGGTAAAGATATTGCAGGCAACGCAATTGTGGGCGATATTTCAAAAATGCCCCACGGCCTTATAGCAGGTGCTACGGGTTCGGGTAAATCTGTATGCATAAATTCAATTGTTGTAAGTATTCTTTATAAGGCAACCCCCGATGAAGTTAAGCTTATAATGGTTGACCCAAAGGTTGTTGAACTTGGCGTTTACAACGGCATACCCCATCTTTTACTTCCCGTTGTTACCGACCCACGCAAAGCCGCAAGTACGCTTGGCTGGGCGGTAAGCGAAATGGAAAAGCGTTACCAGATGTTTGCCGCAAGCGGTGTACGTGATATCGACGGTTATAACAGGGTTGCCGAAGCCGACGAAGAAATGGTTAAGCTACCAAGAATAGTTATTATCGTAGACGAGCTTGCCGACCTTATGATGACCGCACCCAAAGAAGTTGAAGATTCTATTAACCGTATTGCCGCAAAGGCACGTGCCGCAGGTATGCACTTAATTATTGCAACCCAGCGTCCGTCGGTAGATGTTGTAACCGGTGTTATTAAGGCCAATATTCCTTCCCGTATAGCCTTTGCCGTTTCTTCTCAGATAGACAGTAGAACCATTCTCGATAATGCAGGTGCCGAAAAGCTTCTTGGCCGTGGCGATATGTTGTTTAGCCCCGTCGGCTCAACCAAGCCTTCACGTATTCAGGGCTGTTTTGTAAGCGACGAAGAGGTTGAAAAGGTTACCGATTTTGTTAAGGGTCGCCATACTACAGAGTACGACGAAAGCATTATGGAAGATATTGAAAACCGTGTGCTTGCAAGCAATAAAGACAAGGCAGGTGCCGCCACAATGTCCGACGACGACGGCGATGAAGACCCAATGCTTCAGGCCGCTATTGAATTTGTTGTTGAAAGCGGACAGGCCTCAACCTCAATGCTTCAAAGAAAATTAAAACTCGGCTATGCAAGAGCCGCAAGAATTATGGACAATATGGCAGATATAGGAATAATCGGACCTTATAACGGCGCAAAACCGCGTGAAGTTCTTATGACCAAGGAACAACTGCTCGAAAAAAAGGCAAGGGAAGACTAAACAGTGAAACTTTCACGTTCCACATATTTTCGCCTGCTTATTATTGCCATACTTGGTCTTGTTCTTGTATTCTTTATTTTAATGTTTTCAAACAACTTCGGTATTCCAACTATTGCTGACGTGTGGGCAAGCATTTCACGCAAAGCCGAAGTTCAGCCAAGGGAAGACTACGTGCGCTTTATTGACGTAGGGCAGGGCGACTGCATACTTATCAGTAGTAACGGTTATAATGCCGTTGTCGATTTTGGCAACAAAAGCGATTACGGCACAGAACTACTCGATAGCCTTAAAAAGCTTGGCATAACAAGAATCGACTGCGCCATACTTTCCCATTACGATTCCGACCACGTTGGCGGCGGCTCGAAAATTATTCGTGCAATAGATACCCGTTATGCTCTCTTACCCGAACTCGACGACAGAAGCGATAACGACTTTACTAATTTTCAGCACGCCTTAGAAAACAGCAAAACCCAAATTGTTCCTGCAAGGGTTGGCACGGTTATCAATATTGGCGAGTTTGAAATTACCGTTTTGGCTTATAATAATAATGCCACAAATTCAAACGATAAGTCGGTAGTGCTTATGGCCGAAATTTCGGGCAAAAAGTTTCTGCTTACGGGCGATGCCGGCACCGATGTTGAAAAACAACTTATACAAGACAAAATTAATATAGATTGCGACGTTTATAAGGCTGCCCACCACGGTAGCCGCAATTCAAATTCTGCCGAATTTATAACTGCCGCTTCACCCGAATATGCCGTAATTTCTGTCGGTGCGTCCAATTCCTACGGACACCCACATACCGAGGTTATAGATAACCTTAATGCTGTTGGAGCCAAAATATACCGTACCGACCGTTCGGGCGATATAACCTTCTTTGTTGAAGACGGCAATATTACAGCTAAAACCGAATTTTAAATATGTAAGGGTGGGCAAAAGCCCACCCTTAGATTTATCTTATTATTACTCGTGAATTCTGCCGTTATCTCTGAATAAAAGGGAAATACACCAAATTCCCGCAAGCGCAATAACAGAATAAATAATTCTGCTGAGTAAGGCATCCTGACCGCCGAATAACCAAGCAACTAAATCGAACTGGAAGATACCTACAAGGCCCCAGTTAATTGAGCCGAGTATAGATAAGATTAAACAGATTTTATCAAGCATTTTATCAACTCCTTTTGATGATATTATTAACAGAATAATATTTATTATTCATTTTTTAAAAAAGACTTGACAAAAAAACAACTTTAATTTATAATGATTAACGCTGTCCGAAATGACAGAAAAATTTAATATGCTGCTATGGCTCAGGTGGTAGAGCACATCCTTGGTAAGGATGAGGTCACCAGTTCGAATCTGGTTAGCAGCTCCAAAAAAAAGAACGAAGCAATTGCTTCGTTCTTTTTTTATACAATCCGAAGGATTGGTATGTAATCGCCGCAAGGCGAATGTAATCACGCATAGCGTGTATGGCATCACCGCAGGTGCATTCCCTTCGGATTGATTACATACATTTCTTCGAAATGATTACATCCAACACTGCGTGTTGATTACATACCGCAACAAGTTGCGGATTCCATACAACGCTCCGCATTGATTTATTACTGCATTTATGCTAAAAAAAGCCGTGATTTTCACGGCTTTTTAATCTTTTATATATTGCATTATATCTTCGACATTACAATTTAAAATTTTACAAAACATTTCTATTGTATGTGTACTAACGCTTTCGTTTCTTTTTAATCGGGTTATCTGTCCGGGGCTGATATTGTGCTTTTTTATAAGTGTATACTGTGTAATACCTTTTTCTTTCATAGTTCGCCATAATTTATCATAGGAAATCATAAGTTTTCAATCCTCCCTATTGACATAATAACCAATTATGGTATATAATAATATTAACCAATATCGGTTATTATAGTTAAAATAAAGGGGAATAAAAATGAAAAAAGTTGTTTTGGCTGGTATTTGTTGTTTGTTAAGTATCGTGTTGTTAGCAGGGTGCAGTCCATACAAAGAGGAAGAATTAACTGATTTTATAAGTAAACAAGCCCAAAGTTATGTTGAAGAAAGATTTGACTATAATTTTTCCAACGGTACTTTGATTTGTGATGTTAAGGAAGAAGAGGCAAATGATGGCATTTATAAAATTTATGTTGAGGGAACATTTAAATGCGAAGAAGTTGGTTGGAGTTCCAATTACACAATTTATAGAAATCAAGTGATAATGAGTTATGAGGGGCATGTATTGTATGCGGATGGCGAGTTTTCAATAGATAAAGATTTTTATTTCGTAGAAAAATCTAAACAGCCGGTTATATTTGCGGATTAAAAATAAAGAAATTACGACTTTTAGACCGGTTCCATTTTGCGTTTCGGTCCCAAAAAACAAAGGACTTCTTCGGAAGTCCTTTGTTTTTTGTTTTTTAATTCTTAATTTTCCTGTACTCGCTGGGGGAAAGGCCGTATTTGGCCGAAAAGGCTTTCGAAAAGTAGTTCTGTTCCGAAAAACCGCACTCGGCGGCAATTTCCTTTATTGACAGCCGGCCGTTTTTAAGGTGTTCGGCCGCCTTATTTAGTCTTATGTCCATAAGCTTGTTCATTATGGTTGTGCCGTATTCACGTTTAAAGCATTTAACCAGCATTGACTGACTGCAGGAAAATTTATCGGCCAGAATATCAAGGGTGATTTTGGAAGCATAGTTTTGTTTTATGTATTTCATAACAAGCTCGGCCTGGTTTTCACTGCCGCCGAATAAACGGTTGGTCTGGGTAACGTATTCGGCAATAACCCGCATTATAAGTATGTATGAATCGAACAGCTCTTCGGGTACTTCGCCAATGCCGTCGAATATTTCCCAAACCTTGTTTTCATCGTTTACCACACGAACAAGCGACTGGGTAAGACGTTTTGAGTATTTCTGCTTGTCGTCGCACACCTGACCCATCATAAGAAAGCCCGAAAGAATACCGTAATGGTAAATGGGCGCAACCGCTTCGAAAAGCCCGTGGGCGCAACGGTAAACCGCCATTTCACCCGTTTCCTTAACCTTTTCAAAAGCAAGTCGGTCGTTCCTTATACATTCCTTCTTGTTGTACTTGTCGCTTTGTATCATAGCACAGTAGGGGGACAAACTTTCAGGGTAGGCGTATATTTCGTTGAATTCAGCATCGTGCAAAGAAATACGGAAGCCTGAAATTTTATAAAACTGTTTAAGAATGTTGTTAATTTCTAGTTGATTTGTCATATAAATCACCCCTTGCGTTCTATACTTTTTGATAATTATATCATATTTTCCTAAAAAATACAGTATTTTTTATAGAAAATTTTTACGTATATTTATAAAATTAATATAGAACTAAAAAATTGGGGGATTATTATGCGTATTATTGAGATTGAAAAAACTTTAAATGCCTTTTCACAGTTCAAAACAGACGTAACAGTTGTTGGCTGTGCACCTTACGGAAACGGTCATATTAACGATACCTTCCTTGTAAACGCCAAAAATGCCGACGGCTCTGACAAACGTTATATTTTACAAAACATCAACTCAAACGTTTTCAAAAAGCCCGAACAGGTAATGCACAACATTTCACTTGTTACATCCTTCTTAAAAACTCAAACCGATGACGAAAGAAGAGTTTTGTCTCTTGTTGAAACAAAGGACGGAAACGCTTTCTATAACGATGAAGACGGAAGATATTGGCGCCTTTACGATTTTGTTGAAAGTTCTTTAAGCCTTGACCTTCCCGAATCTACCGAAGATTTTTATCAGTCTGCAATAGCTTTCGGTGAATTCCAGAAGTTACTTAACGATTTCCCCGTAGAAAAGCTTTACGAAACCATACCCGATTTCCACAACACACCCGACCGCTACAGAAAGTTCTTGGCCGCTGTTGAAAACGACGTTTGCGGCAGAGCGGCATCTGTTGCCAAAGAAATCAAGTTTGTAACCGACAGAGAAGCCTTTTATTCTGTTCTTTTCGATAGCAACAAGGAAGGCAAACTTCCGCTTCGTGTTACCCATAACGATACTAAAATCAACAACGTTATGCTCGACCTTGAAACCCGTACAGCACTTTGCGTTATCGACCTCGATACCATAATGCCCGGCTTCTCGGTAAACGATTTTGGCGATTCCATTCGTTTCGGTGCTTCCACCGCTGCCGAAGATGAAAAAGACCTCAGCAAGGTTGAAATGGACATAAACCTTTTCGAAACCTATGCAAAGGGCTTTATTACAGGTTGCGGCGGCCTTTTAACCAAAGACGAAATCTTACTTATGCCCGAAGGCGCTAAAATGATGACCATTGAATGTGGTATGCGCTTCTTAACCGACTACTTAGAAGGCGATACATACTTCAAAACAAAATACCCCGAACATAATCTCGACCGTTGCCATACTCAGTTCAAGCTGGTTGCAGATATGGAAAGCAAGTGGGACAAAATGAAAGAAATTGTTAAAAACATTTAACAAAAATTAAAATATTATTGGGGGGATTACGATGAAAGCAATTATAGGCGGTAAAATTATTTTAAAAGACCGCATAGTCGAAGGCAGCGCCTTACTTTACAGCAACGTTATTGAAGGCGTGGTTAGTCCCGAAAACATTCCTGAAGGCGCCGAAATAATAGATGCTAAGGGCGGTTACGTTTCACCCGGCCTTATAGATTTACATATTCACGGCTATCTTGGCAAGGATGTTTGCGACGGCGAAGAAGAAAGCATCAGAACAATATCGGAAGGTATTGTTAAAAACGGTGTAACAGGCTACCTTCCAACTACTATGACGGTAGATATGAAGGTTATTAAAAAGGCACTTGAGGTTTGCCGTAGCCTTAAAGAAGAAAGCAAAAGCTGGAAGGGTAGTGAAATCTTAGGCTGCCACGCCGAAGGTCCCTTTATAAGCGAAAGCAAAAAGGGTGCGCAAGATGCAAAATACATCTTAAAGCCCGATGCCGCTTTTGTTAAGGAATACGCCGATATTATTAAAACAATAACCTTAGCTCCCGAAACCGACGAAAACGATTTTGCGGCAATTCGTGAAATCTGCCGCGATACCGACGTTGTTGTTTCAATGGGACACACCTCGGCCGATTATAATACCGCAATGGCAGGTGTAAACGCAGGCGTTAAGCACGTAACACACCTTTTCAATGCCATGACACCCCTTGCACACCGTGCACCCGGCGTTGTAACAGCGGCCCTTAATTCCGACGTAAGCGTAGAACTTATTGTAGATACCTTCCACGTAGATAAATGCTTCTACGACCTGCTTTGGAACGTTAAGAAAAGAAAGCTCTGCTTTATTACCGACTGCTTACCTGCAGGCGGACTTCCTTACGGTGAATACACTTTGGGCGGCGCAAAAATCATTTACCGTGATATTGTTTGCCGCTTGGAAGACGGAACAGTTGCAGGAAGCGTACTTCACCTTAACCACGGTGTTTGGAACGTTTACAAAAATTCAAACATACCGCTCTATGAATGTGTAAACTGCGCATCCTTAAACCCTGCTACCGCAATCGGCATTGCCGACCGCAAAGGCTCGCTTGAAATCGGTAAAGATGCCGATATTGTAATAACCGACCAAAACTTTGAAGTACAAAAAACTATTATAAGAGGAGAAACCAAATATGAAGCTTAAAGTTAATGCTAAACTCGACCCCAAGTTCCAACCCCTAGCCCTCGTTTGCCGCGAAATGCGTGAAAATACCAAGGAAAACGGTCAGGATATGGTTATTGCCGTTGAAAGAAACAAGGGCTATACCACAACCTATAAAACCCGTATCTATAAAGACGGCACAGGCCACGACGAAGATAACTTCCGCTTTGTTGAAAGAATTGCAAAGTCGCTTCTTTGGGTTTCCGGCGGTTATAAAATCATTATCGCAGGTAGCGAAGTTGTAGGCGCTAAAATTAAAGAAGCTTTTTCCTATGGCGGTAGCCGTGATTTCGACGTTAAGTTTATGGAAAGAGTTTACGAAGAAAAGTTCGAAGTTATTGTTTGCGCTTATGAAGATGCACCCGAAGATAAATCTTCTGCAGCTCCTATCGGCCGCCACTTAGACGGTTGCCGCATTGGTTTCGATGCCGGCGGAAGCGACAGAAAGGTAAGTGCTGTAATTAACGGCGAAAGCGTTTATTCCGAAGAAGTTGTTTGGTTCCCCAAAATCAATTCCGACCCCAACTATCATTACGAAGGCATTAAAGAGGCTATGAAAACCGCTGCTTCCCACATGCCCCGTGTAGATGCTATCGGCGTTTCCAGTGCAGGCGTTTACGTAGATAATCGTATAATGGTTGCTTCTCTCTTCTTAAAGGTTTCCGACGAAGAGTTCGACGCTAAGGTTAAAAATATGTACCTTGACGTTGCTAAGGAAATCGGCGAAAATATTCCCATTGAAGTTGCAAACGACGGCGACGTTACTGCACTTGCAGGCGCTATGGACCTTAACGATAACGCAGTGCTCGGTATTGCTATGGGTACCAGCGAAGCAGGCGGTTACGTTGACCCCGAAGGCAACATTACCGGTTGGCTTAACGAACTTGCCTTCGTTCCCGTTGACTTCTGCGAAGAAGCAATGGTCGACGAATGGTCGGGCGACTACGGCTGCGGCGTTAAATACTTCTCTCAGGACGGCGTAATTAAGCTTGCTCCTTGGGCAGGCATTGAACTCGACGAAAGCCTTTCTCCTGCAGAAAAGCTTAAGGTTGTTCAGGGTCTTATGAAGGAAGGCGACGAGCGTGCCGCCGCTATCTACGATACCATCGGCGCATACTTCGGCTATGCTATCGCTTACTATACCGAATTCTACGATATTAAACACGTTCTTATTATGGGCCGTGTAACTTCCGGCGAAGGCGGAGTAATCCTTCTTGAGCGTGCACAGGAAGTTCTCGATAAAGAATTCCCCGAACTCGCTAAACAGATTACCCTTCACATCCCCGACGAAAATTCTCGCCGTGTTGGCCAGTCTGTTGCAGCAGCAAGCTTACCTAAACTTGGCTAATATTAGTATTAAAAGCACCTCAAAAGAGATGCTTTTTTTATTTACAATATTTTTACCAAGTGATATAATGTAACAAGGATATCAACAGCAGTTTTTGAGGTGATACTTATGATTATGTATTATGTAAGACACGGGGACCCTATATACAACCCGGATTCACTCACTCCGCTGGGTGAAAGACAGGCCGAAGCGGTTGCCAAAAGGTTGGCGCTTTATGGGGTAGATAAGGTTTACGCTTCAACCTCTACCCGAGCCATTCAAACCTCAAAGCCAACCTGTGAAATCACAAAAAACGAGCCCGAGCTTCTTGAATGGGCAAAGGAGCATCACGCCTGGCTGGACCTTGCAATTGAGAAGGAAGACGGTAAATGGGATTGGTGCTTTTTTACACCAAAATTCCGCGAGCTTTTTTGCAGTAAGGAAATAAGGGACCTCGGAGATAATTGGTACGACCATCCCGAATGTGCTAAATACAATTTCAAAAAAGGTATAGAGCGCATCTATAACGAAACCGATGCTTTTTTAGAAAGCCTTGGTTACGAGCATATTCGTTATACCGGGAAATACAAAGTTAAAAAGCAGAACGATAAAAGAATAGCATTTTTTGCCCACCAAGGCTTTGGGCTTGCCTTCTTAAGCTGTCTTCTTGACATACCTTATCCTGCTTTTTCCACCCACTATGATTTTTGCCATACAGGTGTTACGGTAATTGAATTTAAGGAAGAAAACGGTTTTTGCATACCAAGGGTTTTAACCCACTCGTCCGACTCGCACCTCTACCGTGAAGGCCTGCCCACTTTTTACAATCATCAGGTACGTTTTTAAAAGAAACAACCTCCGGCCAAGCCGGAGGTTGTTTCTTTAGAGCGAATATCACGTAAATTATTGCAAAATGGTTACAAAAGGGGCCCAAAATGTTGCAAAAACTTGATTTTTTTGGTAAAATAATATGAATTAAAATGGGTAAAAAGCGAAATGCGCTTTTCACTTTTTATGAGGTGTATTATGGTTAGAAGTATGACAGGCTTCGGCAGAGCGCAAGGCTCGGGCGCAGGCCTTACCTTTACGGTAGAACTTAAATCTGTAAATTCCCGTTATTTCGAATTCAACTGCAGGCTTCCCAAAGGCTACCTTTTCCTTGAAGACAAGCTAAAGGCTTTCACCGCCGAAAAGGTTTCGCGCGGTAAGGTTGAAATGTACGTCAGCATCGATTCGGGCGAAGACGACAACATCACCGTTGAACTCAACACTGCCTATGCTAACGCGTATATCAATGCGCTTAACACGCTTTCGAAGCAGTATAAAATTAAGGGCAACGTAAAAGCGTCCGATTTTATTGGAAACGGCGATATGTTCAGGGTTGTTCGCAGCAAAATAGACGAGCAGGCCGTTACCGCCGCCGCATTAGAAGTGGCTGGCGAAGCCATAAATAAATTCCTTAATATGCGTGAAGTTGAAGGCCAAAAGCTTTATAACGACGTTGTTTCACGCACGTCCGATATTTTAAGCAAGGTTGAGTTTATTGAATCTAAGGCGCCCGAAACGGTTAATGCCTACCGTCAAAGGCTTGAAGCCAAAATTAAAGAGCTTTTAGACGGCGCAAATTTCGATGAAGGCCGCATTATTACCGAAACGGCAATTTTTGCCGATAAGGTTGCTGTAGACGAAGAAACCGTTCGCCTTCGCAGTCATATTGCTCAGCTTACAAGCCTTTTAAATGAAGGCGGCGCTGTTGGCAGAAAGCTCGATTTTATTGTTCAGGAAATGAACCGTGAAACCAACACTATCGGCTCTAAATCACAGAATTTAGAAATTGCCCAAACGGTTGTAGACATTAAATCGGAAATTGAAAAAATACGTGAACAAATTCAGAATATAGAGTAGGTGAATGCATTGAAACTAATAAATATCGGCTTCGGTAATATGGTATCGGTCGACCGAATTGTATCTATCGTCAGCCCCGAATCTGCCCCAATTAAACGTCTTATTCAGGAATCCAAGGAAAAGGGCACCTTAATAGATGCAACCCACGGCAGACGTACCCGTGCGGTAATTATTACCGACAGCGACTTAATTGTACTTACCTATCTTTACCCCGAAACCGTTGCAGGACGTGTTGAGGTAGACGAAGAGTTCGAAGAACAAGAGGAGGAAAACAATGAGTAAAGGACGTTTAGTTATAATTTCGGGCCCTTCCGGCTCGGGTAAAGATACCATTCTTAAAAAGGTATTAAAATCACTTCCCGAACTTAAATTTTCCATTTCAAGTGTTACTCGCCCTATGCGTGAAGGGGAAGTTGAAGGCGAAAAGTACAACTTTGTTTCCCGTGAATATTTCGAGCATATGATTAAAAACGATATGCTTTTGGAATATAATAACTATATAGGAAATTATTACGGTACACCCAAGGCCCCCGTTGAAGAAGTAATTGAAAACGGCGGCGAAATTGTGCTTGAAATCGACGTAAACGGTCAACAGAACATAAAACGTCTTGTTGATTCTTCTCTTTCCATTTTCATAATGCCCCCGTCGGTAGAAGTGCTTCGTGCTCGCCTTGCAGGCCGTGGAACCGATTCCGAAGAGGTTATTGAAAAAAGAATGACGTCAGCGCTTAAAGAAATTGAGTGCGCCAAAAATTACGACTATATCGTTGTAAACGACGATTTAGACAGTGCGGTAGAAGACTTTATAACAATAATAAAGGCCGACCGCCTTAATACAGAAAGACAAAACAAAATTATAGATGAGGTGCTTGAAAAATGTTAAATCCCGCAATTGGTAAGCTTATTAATAATAGTGAAAACCGTTATAAGCTTGTAAGACAAATCGCAAAAGAGGCAAGAAATATTTCGGATGAAGCCGAAAAGAACGGTGAAATCATAATTGAAAAACCCGTTACTATTGCCATTAACAAAATGGCAGAAGAAATAAAATAATTTTACTTTAAAAAATCGAAAGGAGAAGAGCTATGCTACTTGCAGGAATTATTTTAGAGCAAACTGCCTTTTCCTTCGATAAACCCTACTCCTATGCCGTACCAAGCGAACTTGAAGCTTCGCTTAAGGTTGGCTGCAGGGTGGTGGTTCCCTTCGGTAAGGGCAACACACACAGGCAGGGAATGGTTATAGATATTCATAGCGAAGAATCCGATACGCCCTATAAAAACATTGTGCGTGCTTTAGATGCCGAACCTATAATCAGTCCCGAAATGGTAGACCTTTGCAAATGGATGCACGAACACTGCTTCTGCACCTATTTCGATGCCGTAAAGGCCGTGTTACCTATTGGGGTCAGCTTTAAGGTGCAGGAAATTTTTACAAAAGGACAAACACAGTTTAGCGCTGAATATGCCTTTCTTGAAGACTTTTTTAAGGCTAACGAAACGGTTACAAGGGAAACCTTGCTTAGTACCTTTAGTAGCCTTAACGAAGGCAAACTGTCGGCTCTTTTAAAAGCAGGCTGCCTTGTAAAAGATTCCCTGTCGCTAAGAAAAATGGGGGACAAATCGCTAAAATCGGTTCGCCTTATAATGAGTCCCGAAGAAATTTCAGTTTGCAAATTAACCCCACGTCAGCTTGAAATAGCCGAATTGTTAACAGATTTAGGGGAACTTTCGGTTAAAGAGTTAACCTATTTTACCGGTGTGTCCGATGCGGTAATTAAAAACCTTGCCAAAAAAGGTGTTCTGGAAATTTTTGAAAAAGAGGTTTACAGAAAACCCGTATCGGTAAAAAAAGCAGGTGAAATTGCCGAAATTAAACTTACCGAAGAACAAGAAACAGCCTATAAAAAGCTGTCCGAGCTTTACTCTTCAAATAAGGGTGAAGCCGCACTGCTTTACGGTGTTACGGGAAGCGGAAAAACAAGTGTATTCTTAAAACTTGTAGATACCGCCGTTAAAGAAAACAAGGGCGTTATAATTATGGTGCCCGAAATTTCTTTGACCCCCCAAACCATTGAAATTTTCGGTAAACGCTATGGCGATAAAATTGCCGTTTTCCATTCCGCAATGTCCTTAGGTCAGCGAATGGACGAGTTTAAAAGGGTCAGCCGAGGAGAAGCTCTGGTTGCCATAGGAACACGCTCGGCAATATTTGCTCCCGTTCAGAATCTTTCCTTAATAGTCATAGATGAAGAGCAAGAGCACACCTACAAGTCCGAAAAATCGCCCCGTTTCCACGCAAGAGACCTTGCAAAGTTCAGGGCGCATTACAATAATGCCCTTTTGGTGCTGGCGTCGGCAACACCGTCGCTTGAAAGCTATACCAATGCCAAAATAGGCAAATATAGCCTTTGTACAATTAAAAACCGTTACGGCAGTGCAGAACTGCCAAAGGTTGTAACGGTAGATATGCGAAACGAAATTCGAAGCGGTAATACAGGGCCTTTAAGCCGTGAACTTAAGCTTTATATAGACCAAGCCTTAAATAAAGGACAGCAGGCTATAGTGCTTTTAAACCGACGTGGGCACAATACCTACATTTCCTGCCCAACCTGCGGTTACGTGGCAACCTGCCCGAATTGCAGTGTTTCAATGACCTACCATTCGGCAAACGGTCGCCTTATGTGCCACTACTGCGGCTATAGCGAATCTTCTTCTAAGAATTGTCCTAACTGTGAAGGCGCCAAACTTCGCTTTATGGGGGTTGGCACCCAAAAAATTGAAGAAGAATTAAAGGTTACCTTTCCGGAGGCCAGAATTCTTAGAATGGATGCCGACAGCACCACCGCCAAAGATTCCTATTCGGCCTATCTTACCGATTTTGCAAACGGTAATTACGATATTATGCTTGGAACCCAAATGGTTGCAAAAGGGCTTAATTTCCCGAATGTAACGGTGGTTGGTGTCATTGGCGCAGACAGCGCCGCCAACTCAAGCGACTACAGAAGCTTCGAGCGCTCCTTTTCACTGCTTACCCAGGTGTTAGGCCGAGCAGGCAGGGGAACAGAAAAGGGAATTGCCGTTGTTCAAACAACCGACCCCGATTCCAACCTTATAAGGCTTGCCGCCGCACAAGATTACGACAGCTTTTATGGTAGCGAAATAGGTATTCGTAAAATGATGACCTACCCACCCTACTGTACCATTGTTCAGGTGTCGGTGTCTTCTGCATCTCGGGAATATGCCGAAGAGACAAGCCGTGAAATATTTAATGTTTTAACCGAAGGCGTTACGGGCGAGTATTCCGATATACCAATGAAAATTCTGGGTCCTTCACCGGCCGCAATGCCACGTGTAAACAATAAATACAGGTACAGGCTAATAATTAAAACAAAAAACAATTCACGAATGAGGGAGCTTTTAAAATCTGCCACTGCGGTCAAGTGTCCAAGAGATACTTCCATCACGGTAGATATAAACCCCGAAACTATAATATAATTGGAGAATGAAATGGCAATAAGAAACATTGTTAAAAACGGCGACGAAATTCTTCGTAAGGTCTGCCGTACTCAAATGACCTTCGACGATAAGCTTGCAACCATACTCGACGATATGATTGAAACTATGTATGCGGCCGACGGTGTAGGCCTTGCCGCACCGCAAATCGGTATGCTAAGACGTTACTGTGTAATCGATATTGGCGAAGGTGTAATTGAACTTGTAAACCCCGTAATAGAAGAAACCGAAGGTGTTCAGGAAGAAACCGAAGGTTGCCTTTCTTACCCCGGCGAATTCGGCGTTACAAGAAGACCCATGAAGGTAACCGTTCGCGCCCAGAACCGAAAAGGCGAAAATATACGTGTTACGGGCGAAGGCCTTTTAGCACGTGCCCTTTGCCACGAAATCGACCACTTAGACGGCGTAATTTACAAAGACCGAGTAATAAAATAGGAGCCCTTATTTTATGAATATAATTTTTATGGGAACGCCCGAATTTGCCGTTCCCACACTTAAAACGTTAATCGGCTCGCCGCACAAGGTGGTTGGCGTTTTCACCCAACCCGACAAAGCGGTAGGCAGAAAACAAATATTAACTCCGCCACCCGTAAAGGTTTGCGCTATAGGTGCAGGCATTCCCGTTTTTCAGCCAAACTCCCTTAAAACGCCCGATGCCGAAGAGCTTATTAAAAGCCTTAAACCCGATATTCTTGTGGTTGTGGCGTACGGCAAAATTTTACCCCTTAATATTTTAAATATTCCAAAATTTGGGTGTGTAAACGGACACGCTTCCATTCTTCCGCGCCACAGGGGTGCTTCGCCTATACAGTGGGCGCTTGTCTGCGGCGATAAAACAACCGGTGTTACCACTCAGCTTATGGGCGAGGGAATAGATACGGGCGACATTCTGCTTAAAGAAGAGACCGCAATTTTTGAAGATGAAAATGCAGGTCAGCTTCACGACAGACTTTCCCTTATAACAGCTTCCCTTATGCTAAAAACCCTTGAAGGCTTGGAAAAGGGCACAATAGTACCCGAAAAACAAGACGATTCACTTGCAAATTATGCCCCCATTATAAATAAAGAAATGGGCTTTTTAAAGTTCGATAAAACCGCCGAAGAAATTTGCAATTTAGTACGTGGCTTCAACCCTTGGCCCAACGCCTACTTTTTGCTTGACGGCAAAAGAATAAAGGTGTTTTCCGCAAAGGTAGCAGGTAAAACAAGCAGTACGCCTTCCACCGTAATTTCATCCGACGGCGAATTAGTTATAGCTTGTGGCGGCGGTACGGCCATCTCGCTTTTGGAAATTCAGGCCGAAGGCTCTAAAAGAATGTCTGCTAAAGACTATTTAATTGGCCACAGTATAAGTTGCGGTAAGCTCCTTTACGGTGAAACTAATGAGTAACGCAAGATACGTTGCGGCACTTTCGCTTTATAAGGTAACAAACGAAGCCGCCTATTCAAACCTTGTGCTTAACAGTATGCTTGAAGAACACGGCCTTAGCTTAGAAGACAAAGCGCTTTGCACCGCCATTTTTTACGGCACACTCGACAGAATGGTAACGGTAGATTTTTATATAAAAAAGCTAATTAAAACACCGCTTAAAAAAATAAAACCGTTCACCTTGGCCGTACTTCGCACTGCTGTTTATCAAATAAAATACCTAAGCAAAATTCCAAACAGCGCAGCGGTAGACGAAGCGGTTAAAATTATAAAAAAATCTAAAGAAAGTTTTAATGCTTCCTTTGTTAATGCGGTGCTAAGAAATTTAATCCGTACCGATATCAGCTTGCCAAACGGCAACTCTATTTACGATATTTCGGTGGCATATTCCTGCCCCGAATGGATTGTTTCGGCCTTAATTAAAGACTATGGTACAGAGTTTACAAAACAGTTTTTAAATAACGCTCTTATGCCACCGCCCATTTTTATAAGGGTAAATACCCTTAAAACAAATGCGAATGAGCTAACCGAAACCTTAAAAAAGCAAAACGTTACGGCTTTTATGACCGACTTCAATAACACCCTTGTATTAGAGTCTGGCGGCTCGGTTGAAGATATTAAAGCATATAAAGACGGGCTTTTCTTTGTGCAAGATATTTCCTGCCAAATGGCAGTCGGTATGCTTGATATTAAAGAAAATTCACGTCTGCTTGACCTTTGCGCCGCACCCGGCGGAAAAAGCTTTTCGGCCGCAATGTATGCAACAATGGGTGAAATTATTTCCTGCGACCTATATTCGCAAAGGGTAAACCTTATAAAATCGGGCGCAGAGCGACTATCGGTAAAAAACATTAAAACCGCCGTGGCCGACGCTACGGTTAAAGACAACACACTCGGTCTTTTCGACAGAATTATTTGCGATGTGCCGTGTTCGGGTCTTGGTGTTATCAGAAGAAAGCCCGACATTAAGTACAAGCCTAAAAATTCATTCGAAGAGCTTGCCGAAATTCAAAGAAACATTTTAGAAAATGCTGCAGGTTATTTAAAATCGGGCGGAAAACTGCTTTATTCAACCTGTACGCTAAATAAGGCAGAAAATAAAGAAAACGTAGACGCTTTTCTTGAAAAGCATACCGATTTTACGCTTGAAAAGGAAGAAACCTTTTCTTTTCTTACCAACAATTCCGATGGCTTTTATGCCGCAGTTTTAGTTAAAAAATAATATGAATGGGGAGAGTTGCTTATTAAAAAGGATATTCGTTCGCTAAATCTTACGGAACTTACCGAAGATTTTAAAACGCTCGGTGAACAAGGATTTCGTGCAAAGCAGGTCTATAAATGGGTAGCGTCAGGCTGCGAAGACTTCGACCAAATGAGCAACCTCTCAAAAGACCTTCGCCAAAAGCTTAAAGAAATTTACTTTATTCCAACGGTAAAAATAGTTAAAAAACTAACTTCTCGGCTCGACGAAACGGTGAAATATCTTTACGAGCTATATGACGGCGAAAGAATTGAATCGGTGTTAATGAAATACAACCACGGTTATACCGTTTGTATTTCCACACAGGTTGGTTGCCGAATGGGCTGCAGCTTTTGCGCTTCGGGCCTTAATGGACTTTACAGGAACCTGCTTCCTGCCGAAATGCTGGCTCAGGTTATGATGGCCGGTAAAGACAATAATATACGTGTTTCAAACATAGTCTTAATGGGTATGGGCGAACCGCTCGATAACTATGAAAACGTAAAGAAGTTTTTAGAACTTGTGTCCGACCCGGAAGGCCTTGGCATAGGCTACCGCCACATTTCACTTTCAACGTCGGGCGTTGTGCCGGGTATTTACAAATTGGCCGAGCTTAATTTGCCAATAACCCTTTCAATTTCGCTTCACGCCCCTTTCGACGATATAAGAAGCGATATGATGAAGGTTAATAAACGTTGGAATATTGAAGAATTGCTTAAAGCCTGCAAAGATTATCAGGCAGTAACCGGCAGAAGAATTTCCTTCGAATATGCAATGATAAAGGGCAAAAACGATACCGACGCTTGTGCAAACAGGCTTGCAAAAATTTTAAAAGGCATACTTTGCCACGTAAACTTAATTCCGGTTAACCCGGTTAAAGAAAACTCTTACGAAAAATCAGACCGCAAAGATTTAGAACAGTTTTGTGCTAAGCTTAACGGCCTTGGAATAAATACAACGGTTCGAAGAACCCTTGGCGGCGATATAGACGCTTCCTGCGGTCAGCTTCGCCGAAAATTTGAAGAAAAAGGAGGGGAGAAAAATGAATGTTTACAGTAAGACCGACATAGGTAAAAAAAGAGAGATTAACCAAGACGCATTTTTTACCGGAAAGTTCGATAACGGCGCAGTTTTTGCCGTTGTTTGCGACGGAATGGGCGGTGCTAAGTGCGGTAACGTTGCCAGTGAAAAGGCGGCAAGCGTTATTTCAGATTACATTGTAAAATCATATTCCCCCAAAATGAATTCCACATCAATTGAAAAGCTTTTGCGTGCGGCGGTACAGTCTGCCAACACCGAGGTTTACGAGCTTTCCACTTCAAATGTGGAATACGAAGGAATGGGAACTACGGCGGTTGTTGCGCTTATTGTTGATAACTTGGCGCATATAGTTCACGTGGGCGATAGCCGTGCATATCTTATAACCGGCTCTGAAATTGAGCAGCTCACAAGCGACCATTCTGTTGTTCAGGCAATGGTAAACAAAGGTGAAATAAGCGCAAGCGAAGCCAAAAATCACCCCAGAAAGAATATCATTACCAGGGCAATTGGTGCCGAAGAAACCGTGCTTTGCGATTACAGCATAGTTTTAAAGCCCGAAAATGCTATAATTCTCATCTGTACTGATGGACTTACCAATCATCTTGATGAACAAAGTCTGTTTAAAATTATTAAAACCACCGCTAAGGAAGCCTGCGCAGGAGCGCTTATAGATAAGGCCAACGAAGACGGCGGAACAGATAATATTACAGCAGTGCTAATCTATTAAGAGTTTCAAGAAAGGTTTGTTATATTATGGATAAATATCTTGGAAAAAGACTTGATGGCAGATACGAACTTCAAGAAATCGTAGGCGTAGGCGGAATGGCCGTTGTTTATAAGGCTTACGATAATTTAGAAGATAAAATTGTTGCCGTTAAAATACTTAAAGAAGAATATACGGGAAATGAAGAGTTTTTACGTCGTTTTGTTAACGAGTCTAAGGCAATTGCCGTAATTTCTCACCCCAACGTTGTAAAGGTTTCCGACGTTAGCTTTGGCGACCTTATACAGTATATTGTAATGGAATATATCGACGGTATCACCCTTAAAGAGTATATCGAGCAAAGAGGTCCGCTACCCTGGAACGAAGCGGTACAGTTCACCCTTCAAATACTTCGTGGCCTTCAGCACGCGCACGATAAGGGTGTCGTTCACCGTGATATTAAACCCCAAAATATTATGGTTTTACCCGACGGCGTTATTAAGGTTGCCGATTTCGGTATTGCCCGTTTTGCAAGAAGCGAGCAGGTTACCATCACCGATAAAGCCATCGGTTCGGTGCATTATATAAGCCCCGAACAAGCCAAGGGCGAAAAGACCGACGAAAAGGCCGACCTTTATTCTGTTGGCGTAATGCTTTACGAAATGCTTACGGGAAGATTACCGTTCCAGGCAGAAAGCGCCGTTTCGGTTGCAATCATGCAGCTTCAAAAAGCTCCCACACCCCCACGTGAAATAAACGGCTCAATTCCCGAAGGACTTGAGCAAATCACAATGCACGCAATGCAAAAAGATGGCGTTCGCAGGTATAAATCTGCGTCCGAAATGCTTTGCGACCTTGAAGCATTTAAGAAAAACCCTGCCATTACCTTCGATTACGATTATTTTGTAGACGATGCACCCACAAAGTTTATTCCCACCGTTGGCGATAAAAAAGATACGGGCGCCAAGAAAAAGCAGGTTAAAAAGAATAAGTTACCCATTATTCCCATACTTGCAGGCGTTACAATTACCTTTGTTATTGCAGTTGGTATAATTCTGTTATGGGCATTTAATTTCTTTACTAAAGGTGTAGACGAAGTAAAACTGCCCGATTTTGTTGGTATGACCCAAGAAGAAGTTGAAAACGGCGAATACGGCGAAAAATATAAAATTCTGTGGGAAACCGAATACAACTCGGAATATGAAGCGGGCTTTGTTTGCGACCAGACCCCCGAAGGCGGCTCCAATGTTAAAGAAGGCGGTACAGTAACACTTACCGTAAGCCTTGGCGAAAAAAGAATGTCCTTCCCCGACGTTTATAATATGTCGCTTGAACATGCAAAAATGACGCTTGAAGAAGCAGGCTTCAACCTTAACGATATAAAGGTTGAATACGAAGCTAATGCCGATATTGAAAAAGACCACATCACAAGAACAAATCCGCTTGCAAAGGCCGATGTTCCGTCAGACTGCGTTATAACCCTTTATGTTTGTTCGGGTCCGCCAAACGACCTTGTAAAGTTGCCCAACCTTATAGGCGAACATAAAGATACCGTTGAAAGCACACTTAACTTCCAGGGTCTTATTCTTGGAAATATTACCGAAGTTTATTCCGAATACCCCGAAGGCTACGTTTGCGATATGTCCCCAAGCCCCGATACAACCAAAGAAGTTGCCCGTGGCACAAAAATAGACATCAGCGTAAGTAAGGGCAAATTGCCACCCCTTGACCTTACTGTTTCTACTCCGCTTCACGGCGAACAAACAATGGTTGAAGTATACCTGAAGCACAACGGAACAGAAGTTAGGGGAACCAGAGAGTTTATAAACTTAATAGTTCAGACTATGTATACCTTCGACGGTCTTGACGTTTCAAGCTTCCCACAAACCTACAGTCTGTATTACTTTAACGATGTTATAGGCGAAGTGAAAATTCAAGACATCAAAATTACAGGCTTCGAAGAAATCGACGGCAGATGTGTTGCCAAGTTTGAAGTGTCGTAAAATATGGACGGACTAATAATTAAAGCAATTTCCGGCTTTTACTATATCAGCGCAGAAAACGGAAATATATATGAGTGTAAAGCACGCGGAAGGTTTAAAAATGCTAACCAGACCCTTTTGGTTGGCGATAGGGTAGATTTCACACCCGACGGCGAAAAAGGTGTTGTAGACGCAGTTAAAGAGCGTAAGAACACCTTAAACCGTCCACCCGTCGCCAATATAGATAAGCTTTTTATTGTTTCGTCTTCGGTAGTGCCTTCGCCCAACACTCTGCTTATAGACAGAATGACGGCTCTTTGCGCATATAAGAATATCGAGCCGGTTATAGTTTTCAACAAAAATGACCTTGAAGACGTTGGTGCTTGGTGCCGCATCTATAAAAATGCAGGCTTTAAAACCATCGCCTGCTCGGCCGTAAGCGGCGAAGGAATAGAAGATATTATTAATGAGCTTAAGGGCTGTGTAAGCGCATTTACGGGAAATTCAGGCGCCGGAAAATCAAGCCTTCTTAATAAAATTTTCCCCACCCTTAGTCTTAATACCGGCTCGGTCAGCGAAAAATTGGGCCGAGGCCGACATACCACCCGCCATACAGAATTGTTTGCACATAACTTTGGCGGCTACGTGGCCGACACACCGGGTTTTTCTTCCCTTGAAGCCGAAAAAGACGACCTTACTTTTAAAGAAAATCTTAGCGATTTCTTTACCGATTTCGAAGCGTTTAAGTTTGATTGCCGTTTTTCCGACTGTAACCATACGGGCGATAAAGGCTGTGCGGTTTTGGGTGCAGTAAAAGAAGGCAAAATTGAAGAAACCAGGTATAAATCTTACCTTACCATTTTTGAAGAGTTAAAAGATTTAAAGGCATGGAATATAAAAAAGTGAGTGCGACTGCACTCACTTTTTTTCACACTTTTTAAATTTCTAACTATAATGTATTAGGCATTAAAAAGGGTGGTGGTCATATCAGAAAAAGAAAAGGGAATAGAAACGGCTTTTTTATAATAACCTTTTCGGTCGGTGTGATGTTAGCCTTCTTTCTTCCTCTGAGATGGCTGGTGGTTTTACTTTCCGCATCACTTATTGTAATGGGCTTATTATTAAACAAAAACTGTCGATAGGAGGCTGTTTATGAAGGTTGTACTTGTAAAAAGTCCCAAGCTGCTTAGCGGAATTTTAAGAATGATATTCAAAGTTAAAAAAGTAGAGAATAATTAATACATACAAAGCGCCGAAAAAAGTTTTCGGCGCTTTTCATATTTTAAAGGCCTTATTAATATACTGTACTAAAACGTAAAAGGAGAACAAATGATGGAGATAAATCTTACAAAGCATACACTAAAAACCGAAGAACTTCTTTTTTCAGACCTTACCGAAATGTTAGTAGAAGACACCGCCCATATAAACGGGGCAAAAGAAATTAAAAAAATAATTAAATGCTGCTTGGGGACAGTTGTAACTTCAAAATACGTTTCCGATAAAACCGTAACACTTGAAGGCACGGTTAGTATTACGGTTATATATATAGATACAAATAATTGCCTTGCAAACCACGAACATACCGCCTTCTTTTCCAAAACCCTTCAAAGCAGCACCGACCTTACGGGCGGTGAGGTTTACGTTAAAATAACCGATGAAAAGTGTTCTGCAAAGCAGGGCGGCGATAATACGTTAATTCTCAGTGCCGGTGCAAACCTGCACGTTACGGTTAAAAAAATGGCTGATAAAGAAATGATTTGCGATATTGACGCCAAAAATATCGAACAGTTAAGGGGTACAGTTGAAAGCACAACACCCATAGCGGTAGGGGAAAAGAACCTTATTCTTGAAGAAGAAATTTCGCTTGGCAACTCTAAACCTGCAGTAGATTGCATAATTCGCAGTAATGCTACTGCCGCCGTAGAAGAAACAAAAATTATGGGTAGCAAGGTTATGGTTAAGGGCTCGGTAAAGATTTACGTCCTTTACCATTCGGTAGAAGGTACACGCCCCCAGTGCTTTGAGGAAAGCATTCCCTTCAGTCAGCTCATAGATACCCAAGGTGTTCACGATAACTGCAGTTGCGATGCCGAAGTTCGTGTACTGTTTTGTGAAATTGCACCACGACCGATGGGGGAAGACGAAATACGTTCCTTTACCGCATCGCTAAAGCTTGCGGTTACCGCAAGGGCCTACTGTGAAGACGAAGTTCCCACCTTGCTTGACGCCTATTCAACGTCCGGCGTTTGCTCTTTTGTTAAAGAGAACGTAACCTTTAAAAAGCTTAAGGAAACCTTCTGCGATAGGTTTATTGTAAAGAAAACACTGGAGTTTACCGATGGCGCCATAGGCTCTGTAATAGATATGTGGTGCGATATAAAAGGTTCGTCCTGCAAATTTGAAGGCAATACCCTTAAAATAAACGGCACAATGCTTGTGAATCTACTAACCTACGACTGCGAAGGTGTGCCCAACTGTTTTGAAAGGCCTATTGATTTTGAGTATACCTATAAAACTGAAGAAAATCTTCAAAATCCCGAAGCCGCATACGAAATAACCGTTTCACACTGCTCGTATACCATAACGGGCGAAAATACCGTTTCGGTTGCCGCCGAGCCGCAGATTACGGTTTCTATTTACGATAACGTTCGTTGCGACGTTATTGTCGATATACAAAAAGACGAAAACTGCGAAAATTCAAACTGCAGAAAAAGCAGTATAGTTTTATATTTCGCTTCAAAGGGTGAAAAACTCTGGGACATTGCACGTCGCTTTAACAGTAGTGTAGAAGAAATAAAAGCGCTTAATGCAGTAAGTGAAGATATACTTTCAACTCCTCAAAAGTTTATAATTCCGACTAAATAATAAAAGGCCCCGTTTCGGGTGTTGCGGTTAGGGATAAATTGGTTTTTCAGATAAATTTGCACTCTTTCTTGCAGCAAAACCTTGTAAGACACAAAGTATTACTGCGTTTTTGCTACTTCGAAATAGAAACAAATTTATTCTTACAAAACTGCAA
>JAFOCW010000002.1 GCA_017381035.1 Clostridia bacterium
GCTTGACATTGTAACACCAAATGTATATAATGGGAATACTGTCTGTTTTGCACAAAAGTTGCAAAACAGTTTAAAAATTTTTAAGGAGAGTATTAAAAATGGCTAAGAGTATACAGCTTACCAAGGCTGGTCTTGAAAAGTTAAAAGGCGAACTCGAACATTTAAAGACTCAGGGAAGAACAGATATAGCAGAAAAAATCCGTGTAGCACGTGGCTATGGCGATTTATCGGAAAACAGCGAATACGATGAAGCCAAGAACGAGCAGGCTAAAATAGAAGCCCGTATAGTAGAGCTTGAAAAAATGCTTGAAAATGCAGTTATTATTGAAGATGTAGTAGATACCGACTGCGTTTCGGTTGGCGTTACCGTAACCGTTTTAGACGTCGATTTTGAAGAAGAAATGACCTATAAGGTTGTAGGTCCTGCCGAAGCCGACCCAATGAACGGCTTAATTTCAGACGATTCGCCCGTTGGCCGTGCCCTTGTTGGCGCAAAGGTTGGCGACGAAGTTACCGCAGAAGCCCCAGTTGGCGAAATCAAGTTCAAAATTTTAAGCATTTCTAAGTAAGAAAAAGGGCGGAAGTATTCTGCCCTTTTAAATTTTAAGGAGTAAAAATGGACAACAAAAAAAGCGAAACCTTAAGGCAAAGGGAAAAAGCACAAAAAGATTTAATTGAGCTTAAAAAAATGCAGCAGGGCCAGCTTGACCCTTCACTTTTAAACGATGACGATAAAAAAATTGTGCCCCGTACCCTTGATGAAAAGTGCGATAATTTCTTTTACCACAACAAGCAAAAGCTTATAATTTTCGGCTTTTTGGCGGTGGTGTTATCTATACTTATAGTTTCCTGCGCAACCAGAACCAATTACGATGCAACCCTTACCATTTACTGCTACGAATATATAGCGCCCGAAACGGTAAAGGACGTTACAAAATGGGTAGAAGGCTACCACGCCGACACAAACGAAAACGGCGCCGTTGAAATATTGGTTACCGACTGTTCATTTTCGGAAGATACCGACCTTGCCGACACTGTTACTACCCAGCAAATGAAAATTCAGTCGCTGCTTATGGACAAGGAAGCAATGCTCTTTATTTTAGACGATAACAGCTTAGAGTATCTTAATTCCATAAGTAAGGATTTAGACCTTTTTGCCGAAGAAAATATTGTTAAGTTAGACGATAACTTTTATAAAACCTTATCGGACGGCAGAATTGGCCTTGAAGAAGATAAAGACCACTATTTGTGCCTTCGCACAGTAGACAGAACCGCCCTTGAAGGCAGAGCGCAAAAGAATTATGAAGATGCTAAAAAGGTGCTCGAAGCCGTTAAGGCAGGCAAATAATTATTGACAAAACCTATTTACACCTATATAATATAAAAAACTGAATTTCTTAAAACCGAAGAAGCGAAGGTTAGACCGCAAAAGATGCTTTCAGAGAGTGGGGGTGGCTGTGAGCCCCATAGTAATCGTGTGGTAAGTGGGTCGCTGAGGGAAAGGCGAAAAGCGTAAGGCTTAGTAGTCGGACCGTAAGTCTGCGTTAAAGACAGGGAATGTGTTGGCATTTCCGTAAGAGATGTCTGATTTTTCAGATAATAAAGGTGGCACCGTGGAATTTCCGCCCTTTAACATTTGTTAAAGGGCTTTTTTATTTTAAGATTTTCGGTAAATTTACTTTTGGAGGAAGCAAAAATGAATTTAAACGGAGTTAATTTTGACACTTATTTCAGGGATTACCCAGACAAAAACGGCTATTTCGGCAAGTATGGCGGCGTTTATATTGACGACAAGCTTAAAAACGCAATGGCCGAAATTACCGACGCTTATATGAGCATTTGCCAGTCAAGAAAGTTTATAGCTGAACTCAGACGTATAAGAAAGGAATTCCAGGGCAGACCTACCCCCGTTACCCATTTAGAGCGCCTTTCAAATTCGCTTGGTAACGTTCAGCTTTACGCAAAGCGTGAAGACCTTAACCATTCGGGCGCACACAAGCTTAATCACTGCATGGGCGAAGCGCTTCTTGCCAAATATATGGGCAAAAAGAAAATCATTGCCGAAACCGGCGCAGGTCAGCACGGTGTAGCTCTTGCTACCGCTGCGGCATATTTCGGCCTTGAATGTGATATTTATATGGGCTCGGTAGATATTAAAAAGCAGGCTCCCAACGTTGCCCGTATGAAAATACTCGGCGCAAACGTGGTTGAAGTTACCCACGGCCTTGCAACCTTAAAGGAAGCGGTAGACGCCGCCTTTGAGGCTTACAGCAAGGAATATAAAGACTGCATTTACTGCATCGGCTCGGTGCTTGGCCCCCACCCGTTTCCTATGATGGTGCGTGATTTCCAAAGCGTTGTAGGCGAAGAAGCAAGAGAGCAGTTTATTGAAATGACCGGCCACCTGCCCGATGCAATTGTTGCTTGTGTGGGCGGCGGCTCCAATGCGGCAGGCCTTTTTGCAGGCTTCCTTAACGACCCCGTTGACATTTACGGCGTAGAGCCGCTCGGCCGCGGACCCAAGCTTGGCGACCACGCCGCTTCACTTAAATACGGTACCGAAGGCATTATGCACGGCTTCAACTCTATTATGCTTAAAGACGAAAACGGCGAGCCGGCACCCGTTTATTCGGTTGCAAGCGGTCTTGACTACCCTTCTTCCGGCCCCGAACACGCATTTTTACAAGAAATCGGCCGTGTTAAGTACGACGTTATCGACGACGAAGAAACTATCGATGCCTTCTTCAAGCTTTCCCGTATGGAAGGTATTATTCCGGCAATTGAATCTTCACACGCAGTTGCTTTTGCAATGAAATTGGCAAAACAAATGGACCACGGCTCCATTCTTATTAACCTTTCGGGCAGAGGCGACAAAGATATGGACTACGTTATTGAAAATTACGGTATAAGATAATGAGAATTGCAGTTATAACAGGCGCTTCAAGCGGAATGGGCAAAGAATTTGCCATAAAGCTTGAACAGCAACATAATTTCGATGAAATCTGGGTAATCGCACGCCGTGCCGACCGACTTTATGAGTTAAAGGAACAGCTTGGCGACAAGGTTCGCCCCATCTCGCTCGATTTAACTAAGGACGAAAGCCTTAATAAATATAAGGAAATGTTAGAAAGCGAAAAGCCCGAAATTGCCGTGCTTGTAAATGCAAGCGGCTACGGCAAGTTTGAAGCCTTCGAAAACCTTTCACTTGAAGACCAGACGGGTATGATTGACCTTAACGCCAAGGCACTAACCGCAGTTACATACCTATCATTGCCCTACCTTAAAAAAGGTAGCGAGGTTTACCAGATTGCTTCCCTTTCTTCCTTCCAGCCGGTTCCCTACCTTGCCGTTTACGGCGCAACCAAGGCCTACGTGCTTTCTTTCACAAGGGCGGTAGGAGCCGAAATACGCAAAAAGGGTATTAAAATGATGGCGGTTTGTCCGGGTTGGGTTAAAACCGAATTTTTCGACCGTGCCGTTGTTAAGGAAGGGGTAATCACCTACTTTAACCAGTTCTTCACGGCCGAGCAAATTGTTAAAAGAGCAATGCGTGATATGAAAAAGGGCAAGGACGTTTCGGTTTGCGGCCCCAAAATAAGAGCACAGGTATTACTTACAAAACTCCTTCATCACAGAGCCGTTATGCGCATCTGGATGTGGCAGCAGAAGAAATAAAAAGAAGACGACCGTTTGGTCGTCTTTTTTTAAATGAAGGTTTGTCTTCGACAAAATGAAGCACCTTCGGTATGATGCTTGGCTTCGCCAAATGAAGCTTTGCCTTACGGCAAAATTAACGAGCACCTTCGGTGCGATTTTATATAAGTCGCAAAGCGACACCTTTTTTATTCTTTATTGTTTCTTATTTATTCATTAAAACGGGACGTCGAAGATGCCGTCCCTTACGCTCGCCGTTTAGCCTCCCTTTAAGGAAGGGAGGCACAAATATAAATGAATTGACTCTTTGTGTCATGAATTGATGCTATGCATCATGAATTGTTGCCGCAGGCAACATGATTTGAATTGCCTTTATTATATGTGCGTAGCGCAATTCATGGCGAAGCCAATTCATGCGATATTTCGCAAATCATGCCCGTAGGGCAATTCATTGCACCAACGGTGCCACTGACACCTGACACCTGACATCTTCTCTTTTCGACACACGAAAGCGACAAAATTGGTACAGCGCAGGGGCTATAATAAAAGCAAACTGAAATTATAAGGCGGTAAGCGAAATCGTATCAGGTTCGACTCTCGCCAACTTAAGGAGCAAAAAATGAAGGAAGAAACAATAAAAGGGCTAAAACATAAAAAAATTGCTTTTGCCGACGTCATAAAGGAAATAGGTCTGCACACGGTTTTTTGTGCCTTTTCTTTTTTAATATCAAGGGGAATACTGCCGGGGCACATTTTGCCTTTTGGCGCCGCAGTTGTTTCGGCCGCCCCTGCCGATTATGTTGCGGCGGCGGCCGTCGGCGTGTTTTTCAGCTATATTTGGCCTGCCGCAGAAATACGGATTTTCCGTTATTTTGCCGCCCTTTTTGCAATAGTTGCAATAAAGTGTATTTTGGTTGCTATTACCAAGCATTTCACTAAACCCATTGTAATTGCGCTAACAGCAGGGCTTGTATCACTAGGCGCAGGGCTTGTTTCAACCGTAGGCTACCCACAGCAGACCGTTTTAGCCGTGGTGGAAGCGGCGCTTAGCTTTACGGCGGCCTACTTTTTTGCAAAAACCATAAACGCATACCCTGCAATGTTAAAGGGTGTAAAAGGGGAAGAGCTCGCCTGCCTTTTAATTACGGTTAACATAGTTTTAATAGGAATGATGTCCTTAAATATTGGGGGAATTTCTGTTGGTAACATTCTTGCCATAGCCTTTATTTTGCTTGTATCACGGTATGGGCAAAGCTACGCAGGGGCGGTCGGTGGCATTGCCGCCGCCTTTGCCGTGGCACTTTCGGGCGGTGGGCTTGCGGTGGCGCTTTCTCTTTGTCTTGCAGGGCTTTTTGGCGGAATTTTTGCTCGTCTTGGCAAGTACGCCCAGGTTATAGCGGTGGTGCTTTCGGTGCTTTTTGCTTCGGCACTGGGGCAGGAGCTTATAAAAACTGTTGAAATATTCATTGAAAGCCTTTTCGGCTCGGCTTTGTTTTTGGTGGTTCCAAGCGGCGCCGCCAAGCTTTTGGGCAAGGTATTTTCGCCCCCTGCAAAAACGGCAGGGGAAAAGGGGGTAAAAAAGGCGGTTACAATGCGCCTTCGCTTCGCTTCATCGGCCCTTGCCGACGTAAGCAATACCGTCGACACCGTTTCGGCCGAGCTTTCACGCATAAACTGCCCCGATTTCGATACCCTTTTAAAAAATATAGAGCAGGACGCCTGCAGTGGCTGTACCCTTAGGGTAAACTGTTGGGAAGGCCGCAAGGCAGATACGGCATCTTCGGTGCTTGAAATGATAAAGGAGCTAAGGCAAAATGGCGGCGACACCGAAGATTTTAAAATGCGGTGCCTAAGACCCGAAAGGGTAAAGGAAGCCACCGACCTTCACTATTCCGATTATGCCGCACGTGTGGCGGCCGAAAACCGAATTTCCGACGTTCGTAGTGTTGTAAGCGAGCAGTTCAGCGGACTTTCGCAAATGCTTTCAGATTTAGCCGAAGAATTCGAACGGGATGAAGCCTTCGACGAACGGCTTGCCGCAAAAATTACCACCGCCCTTAAAAATATTGAAATTAACCCGACCGAATGTGGCTGTAAAACCGACAAATTCGGCAGAATGTCGGTGGAAATTATTGCCCCTAAAATACGGGGGGTAAAGTATAGCCGAATGAAAATTTTAAAGCAAATTGAAGTTTTGCTTTCCCGTGATTTCGAGCCGCCCACCATTACCGAATCGGTCGACAAGGTGTATATAACCCTTACCGAACGGGCGGCTATAAGAATAAGCAGCGGAGTTTGCCAGATAGCATCGTCGCCGTCGGGTATTTGCGGCGACGCATATAACCTGTTTTCCGACGGAAAGGGACGAAGCTTTGCCGTGCTTTCGGACGGAATGGGTAGCGGCGGCCGTGCCGCAGTAGACGGCGCAATGGCTTCGGGGCTTATGGCAAGGCTTTTAAAGGCAGGCTTTGGGTACGATAGCGCCCTTGCCATTTTAAATTCCGCAATGCTTTTTAAATCTACCGACGAATCGCTTGCAACGGTCGACGTTGCCGCACTCGATTTGTATTCGGGTCGCCTTGATATGCTAAAGGCGGGCGCCGCACCAACCCTTGTGCGCCGAAACGGCAGATGCTCGGTTGCAAAAAGCACCTCGCTCCCTGCAGGAATACTGCGTGAAATAGGGTTCGACAAGGCGGCGATTACCCTTAGGGCAGGGGACGTGGTGCTTATGATGTCGGACGGGGCCTGCGCCGACGGTGTAGACTGGATTTGCAAGGAGCTTGACACCTGGTGCGATAAATCGGCCGAGGAGCTTGCCGAGCATATAGCCTACGGCGCAAAACGCCGCCAGACCACCCCACGCCCCGATGATATAACCGTTATTGCAATAGTGGTGGAAAAGGCGGATTAAGCACCGTTGGTGCAATGAATTGCCCTACGGGCATGATTTGCGAAACCTCGCATGAATTGGCTTCGCCATGAATTGCGCTACGCGCATATAATAAGTGTCAATTCATTTATATTCGTGCCGAAGGCACACCTTTTTTATTCTTTATTCTTTATTATTTATTATTTATTATTTAAAAAACAGAGGTCTTAACGACCTCTGTTTTTAATTTTGTCCCAATATTCTTTGAATTTTTGTTCGGTGGCGTTATCGCCGAACTCGTAAAACCTTACGTTTTTAATATCGTTTGGCAAATACTGCTGTTCAACCCACCTGTTCGGGTAGTCGTGGGGGTATTTGTAGAACTGGCCGGGGTTATTATTGTCTTTTCCGTCGCAGTGCTTGTTCTGTAAATGCCTTGGAATAGCGCCGCCCTTACCCTTGTTAACAAGGTCTAAGGCCGCAAAAACGGCATCGTGCCCGGTGTTGCTTTTTGGGGAAATTGCGGTAAGAACCACCGCATCGGCCAAGGGAATTACCGCTTCGGGCAGGCCTACGGCGTTGGCTATATCTACCGCCGCCTTAACAATGGGAATAATTTGCGGGTAGGCAAGGCCTACGTCTTCGCAGGCGCAAACCATAAGTCGCCTGCAGGCACTTGGTAAATCGCCTGCCGCCAAAATTCTGGCAAGATAGTAAACTGCGGCATCGGGGTCGCTTCCACGCATGGATTTTTGGTATGCGGAAAGCAGGTCGTAATGCTCGTCGCCCTCACGGTCGTACCTTACGGCACTGTGCGCCAAAAGTTCTTCGCAAACCGCTTCGTCTACCACAGCCTTGCGGTCTTTAAGGCAGGTTAAAACGGCAAGCTCTAAGGTGTTGAGCGCACGTCTTACGTCGCCTGCGCTGGAAAGCGCAATTTTGCGAAGGGATGCATTATCAACCGTAATTTCAATGCCTTTTTCTTCTTCTAAAAAGGCTACCGCACGGGTAAGCGGAGCAATAATATCTTCGGGGGCAAGCTCTTTAAACTCGAAAACACTGCTACGGGACAGAATGGCATTGTAAACGTAGAAAAACGGGTTTTCGGTTGTAGACGCAATAAGGGTAATTTCGCCCGTTTCAATGTATTCAAGCAGAATTTGCTGTTGCTTTTTGTTGAAGGACTGTATTTCGTCAAGGTATAAAACCACGCCGCCTGCCGTATCTATACCGCCAAGCTGTGCAATAATGGTTTTAATATCTGAAGTGGATGCAGTGGTAGCGTTTAAATAGTAGAGCTTTTTACCGCAACGGTCGGCAATAATTCTGGCAACGGTGGTTTTTCCAACCCCCGAAGGACCGTAGAAAATAAGGTTGGGAATTTCGCCCGATTCAATAATGCGGCGAAGCACTCTGCCTTCGCCTAAAAGGTGCTTTTGCCCTGCAATTTCTTCTATTTTTTGCGGCCGAACACGGTCGGCGAGCGGCTTACTCACGCTTCCACCTCCTGCTAAAATGATGTTACCCTGACGGGTAATGATGTTTTACCTTTGGTAAAATGATGTGTCCTTCGGACAATGATGTATTGCCTTCGGCAAAATTTTGGTGTCTGCGACGCATTTTATATTTGCGCCACGGGCGCACCTAAATTTGTGCGAAGCACAACTTCATTCGGCAAGGCCGAACATCATGCGCCGACAGGCGTGCATCATTTGGCGGAAGCCAACATCGTTTAACCGTTTACGGTTAATAAAGGGGATGCTTTTTGCAGATTTCGGCTACGCCGTTTTTGATGTATTCTTTATTGGCGTCGAAGTCTTTTACTGCAAGGGCAATAAATTCTGCAATTTTATCGAAATCATCGGTATCAAGGCCACGTGTGGTAGCGGCAGGAGTACCGATACGAAGACCGCTTGTAACAAAGGGGGATTCGGGGTCGCCGGGAATGGCGTTTTTGTTTGCGGTAATGTTAACTTCGTCGAGTCGGTGTTCAAGCTCTTTACCGGTAACGCCGCTTCCGATAAGGTCTAAAAGCATAAGGTGGTTATCTGTTCCGCCCGAAACCAACTTAACGCCTCTGTTTATAAGGCCGTTTGCAAGGGCCTGAGCGTTATTAATAATTCTTTGCTGATATTCCTTGAATTCGGGCTTTAATGCTTCGCCGAAGCAAACCGCCTTAGCGGCAATAACGTGCATTAAGGGGCCGCCCTGATTTCCCGGGAAAACAGCCTTATCTATAGCCTTTGCAAGCTCTTCCTTGCAAAGAATAAGTCCGCCACGTGGGCCACGAAGGGTTTTGTGGGTTGTTGTGGTAACAATGTCTGCATAGGGAACGGGGCTCATGTGAAGGCCTGCGGCAACAAGACCTGCAATGTGGGCCATATCTACCATAAACAGAGCGCCAACTTCTTTTGCTATATCGGCAATAACGTCGAACTTAATTTCACGGCAATAGGCCGAAGCGCCTGCAACAATAAGCTTGGGCTTGCATTCAAGCGCAATTTTTCTCATTTCGGTATAATCAATATAACCGTCTTCGCCAACGCCATAGGGAACGAAGTTATAATTTTTACCCGAAGCATTAACGGGTGAACCGTGGGTTAAATGGCCGCCGTGGGCAAGATTCATACCCATAACGGTATCGCCGTGGGAAATCACTGCAGAATAAGCCGCCATATTGGCCTGTGCGCCCGAGTGGGGCTGAACGTTTGCGTGGTCTGCGCCGAAAAGCTTGCAGGCACGCTCTCTTGCAATATCTTCAACAATATCTACGTTAACGCAACCGCCGTAATAGCGCTTTCCGGGAAGGCCTTCGGCATATTTGTTGGTTAAAATAGAGCCCATAGCCGCCATAACTGCAGGGGAAACAAAGTTTTCGCTGGCAATAAGTTCAATGTTGTTTTGCTGACGTGCGTGCTCTTTGGCCATAGCCGAAGCAACGTCGGGGTCATATTTGGCAACAAAGCCAATGCTGTCCATTAAATTTTCATACATTTTGAAAGTCCTCCTAAATTTTAACGCGCTAAAGTTATTCTACTATAAAATGCAAATTAGTTCAACTGTTTTCTTTCAAAACGGCAACATATTCGGGGTAATTTCCAAGGCTTGATAAAATGTGTGCGCCACCCGAATACAAATAGTTTAAATACTCTAAAACTTCGGGGGAAATTCTTTCGCCCGGCGCTAAAATAGGGCTGCCCGGTGGGTAGGCATAAATAAACTCGCCTGAAATGCAGTTTTTGCAGTCTGCGGTCTTAAAAAACTGCTTTTCGCCATCTGCATTAAGGCTATACACCGTTTCGGCTTCGGGCGGTGCAAAAAGAGCAGCCTTATCTTTGCCCGAAAGGTTGCTGTCGATTTCACTAAGCGCCGAAATAAGACGGTTAAAGCCGTCGGAAGTATCGGCAAGGCTGGTCATGGCAAGGGTGTAGTTGGGCATTGCCATTTCGGTTTCAATTTTATATTTTTCCAAAAGTATACGCTTAAGCTCGAAACCCGTAATATTTGCCCGCTCGGTGCAAATTACAAGCTTTCCTTTATCGAAATCGGCGCTTTCAAAAAGGTAGAGATGTTTTAAATCTTTTGCGGCGGTATAAAAGGCTTCAAGCCTTTTTTTATAAGGGGTAAAAAGGTCTTCGGCCGCAATTTTTGTTACCGCCCTGTCAAGCGAGCAGAGTATAGGGTAGGGGGGACTGCTTGTTTCGTATATGCCAAGCGCCGACTGAAGCTCGGCATAACTTACCCTGTGGCTGCAGACGTGAAGCATTGCCGCACCCGTAAGGCAGGGAAGTGTTTTGTGGGCACTTTCAATTACAATATCTGCGCCAAGGGCCCTTGCCGATTTGGGAAAATAGTCGCTAAGACCTAAATGTGCGCCGTGGGCGGAATCTACAATTAAAATACCGCTGTTTTTGTGCACCGTTTTGGCAATGGTTTTAATATCGGACACCACACCCTCGTAGGTGGGCGAGGTTATAACAACGGTTTTTGCGCCGCTTTGCTTCATAGCCAGGTCGACGTCGGACGGGGAAACCTCGCAGTATGCGCCAAGCCTTGCCTTAAAGCTTGGGTAAAGGTAGGTAACCTTAAGCCCGTTTATAAGGCAGGCGTTGTAAACAGATTTATGGCAGTTGCGTGCAATTATAATGCCGTCGCCCCGTTTTGTTACCGCCGAAATACCCGACAGTATGCCTGCGGTTGAGCCGCCGCTTAAAAATATGGTTGAAACGGTGCCAAACAGCTTGGCGGCACGAATTTGGGCATCTTTTATTATGCCCGACGGAGCGTGAAGGTCGTCGGCTCCCGTAATTTCGGTAATATCGAAATTAACAAGACCGTCTAACCACTCTTTTTGCCGTTTGTGGCCGGGCATATGAAAGGGGTAAACCCCGTCGGTAATTTTTTTAATGTTTTTTTCTAACATCAGTTCTGTTTCCTTACAATTGAATATTCATCGTCAAGCCTGAAATACGGGCAGCGGTAGTTTGGGTTGGAAACAAACGAAATGTATTCGTCTTCGTCCAGGTTAACAAGGCAGGCGTAACATTCGTCTTCTTCGTCCCAAACGTAGTTCACACACAGCTCGCAGGCGGTAGTATTATTGTTTTTCATAGTTTTTCATCTTCCGTAATTTTATCTAAGACCTATTTTTTCAAGCAAGGCAAGGTCGGTGTAAATTTCAAGCGGGTTGATTTTAAGCCGTTCGGCCGATTTTTCCATAAAGGCAACAAGCACGTCGTAGTAATCGCCGCGGCTGCCGCTTTCTTTTGCGAATTTTGCAATTTCACCGTGAAGACTTCTAAGCGAAATATCTTCTTCCTGCCTTTCTTTAACAAGGGCAAAAAGAATTTTATAAGCATCTTCTTCGCTAAGTGTTCGGTCAATATAATATTTTTCGCCGTAAAGGCCGTAAAGCAAACGCTTTGCATCGAAATAACCAAGGCGGTAGTTCTTGCGGCAGGGCTCGGTATCGAAATTAAGCATATTACCAAGGTCGGTTTTGGGGGCGATTTCGGTAACGGTGGTGCCTTTTGGCAGGGGTACACGCTTTTCTACGCCAAGACCGTAAAGCCGAATGGCAATAATGTTTTTAAACCCACGGGAAACCAAAGGCGAAAGGGGCAAAACGTTTGAAACACCGCCGTCGGTATACATTTTGCCGCCGATTTCTTCGTGCTTGAAGGCAGGGAAATAGGCCGACGCTAAAAGCATATCGCGAAGCTCGGTATCGCTGAGCTTTCTGGCTTCAAATTCAAGCCCCTTGCGGTCGGTTACGGAATGGGTGCAAATAAAAAGTCTTATATCGGAATTTCTTATTTTTTCGCAGTCAAGGGTATCTTTTATAAGGTTTTTAAGGGGGGTTACGTCAAAACCGCCGTCCTTTAAAACCTTTTTAACCTTAAGGTGCGCACTTTTAATATCAAGGTCTAAAAACTTGCCGCGAAGTAGCTTTCGCATCTGGTCATCGTCTACGTCCATTACCCTTGAAAAGCGCATATTATGCCACAGCTCTTTTGCAACGGGAAGGTCCTTCATAGCAATAAGGGCGCCGTTAAGCGAGCCGACCGAAGTGCCTGCGGCGGCATTTACCTTAACGCCTGCTTCGGTAAGCGCTTCAAATGCACCTATTTGATAGGCGCCCCTGGCGCCGCCGCCTTCAAGACAAAGGGCATAGGTTTTAGAAGTATCGAATTTAAGTTCCATAAAATCACCTAATACAAAAAAGCCATAAGTAACTTATGGCTTTTCTTCTTTGTTTATTTCGGTTATATCGTATGGCGTAGTCTGGTAAACAAAATAGTTAAGCCAATTCGAATAAAGCAGATTAGCGGAAGAACGCCAACTGTTAATGGGGCGCAGGGTATCGTCGTCGTTGGGGTAATAATTTACCGGCATATCAATTTTAAGCCCTGCGTTTTTATCTCGCAAATATTCACGCTCTAAGGTGTCGGCATCGTATTCCGAATGGCCGGTTATGAAAATCTGACGGCCCTTATCGGTTGAAACGGCATAAACACCCGCCTTATCTGAAACCGACAGAATTTTAAGCTCTTTAACCTTTTCAATATCTTCTGCCGCAACGGTTGTGTGGCGGGAATGGGGCACCATAAAGGTATCGTCGAAGCCCCTGAAAAGAATGGAGCCTTTGTGTGCAACGTAATGTTCGAAAACACCAAAAAGCTTATCTTTAAGTTGGGTTTTATTAATGCCGTAATGGTAATAAAGGCCGGCCTGCGCACCCCAACAAATGTGGAAGGTGGACGTAACGTGGGTTTTGCTCCATTCCATTATGGTACAAAGCTCATCCCAGTATTCAACCTCTTCAAAAGGCATGTGTTCAACCGGTGCACCGGTAATAACCATTCCGTCGAAATTGCGGTCTTTAACTTCGTCAAAGGTTTTGTAAAAGGCAAGCATGTGCTCTTCGCTAGTGTTTTTCGATTTGTGCGAAGACATCATTAAAAGCTCCATTTCAACCTGAAGCGGAGTGTTACCTAAAAGGCGAGCCAACTGAGTTTCGGTTACAATTTTTGTGGGCATCAGGTTAACAATTAAAAGCTGAAGGGGACGAATGTCCTGAGTCAGCGCACGGGTTTCGGTTATTACAAAGATGTTTTCATCGTTTAAAACCTTGGTAGCAGGAAGGTCGTTTGGAATTTTAATTGGCATAGAATTCTCCTTGTAGAGCCCAGGGCCAAGGGCGTAGGGAACGGTATTGCACGCCTGTGGCGTATAAATTTTAAAGAATAAAGAATAAAGAAAAAATAATAAAATATGAGCACCTACGGTGCGAATTTATATTAAACCGCAAAGCGACACCTTTTTTATTCTTTCTTATTTGAAGACGGCGCGTCGAGGTGATTCCCCTCATAGGGGAAATGTCCGAAGGACAAAAGGGTCTGGGCGTAAGCCGTACCGTCGCGCCCTACGCTCGTCGTTTAGCCTCCCTTTAAGTAAGGGAGGTGGCAGCCAAAGGCTGACGGAGGGATTGGTTTTGCGTGCCGTAGGCATTCAATTTTTATTCTTTCTTATTTCTTATTTATTCTTTAAGCGCAGTGCGATGCGCCGCTTAAATATTTGCTAACGCCTGCTCAATATCGGCAATAATGTCGTCGGCATCTTCGATACCAACCGAAAGACGAATAAGGTCGGGCGCAACGCCTGCTTCACGAAGCTGTTCGTCGGTGAGCTGACGGTGGGTGTGGGAAGCAGGGTGTAAAAGACAAGATTTAGCGTCGGCAACGTGGGTTGCAATGCTTATAAAGTTAAGACTGTCCATAAACTTAATGGAATTTTCACGGCCGCCCTTAACCGCAAAGGCAAGAACGCCGCAGGTGCCGTTTGGCATATATTTTTTAGCAAGGTCGTTATATTCGTCGCCTTCAAGGTCGGCAAAATGTACCCAGTCAATTTTGCTGTTGGCCTTAAGATATTTTGCAACCTTTAAAGCGTTTTTGCAGTGGCGCTCCATACGAACCGAAAGGGTTTCAAGGCCAAGGTTTAAATAAAATGCATTCTGGGGCGACTGAATAGAGCCAAGGTCGCGCATTAACTGTGCGGTAGCCTTGGTGATGTATGCGCCCTTGCCGAAGCGTTCGGCATAGGTGATGCCGTGGTAAGAGTCGTCGGGGGTGCAAAGACCGGGGAATTTATCTTTGTGGGCCATCCAGTCGAAGTTGCCGCTGTCTACAATACAGCCGCCAACCGTAACACCCTGACCATCCATATATTTTGTGGTGGAGTGTGTAACAATATCTGCGCCCCATTCAAAAGGACGGCAGTTTACGGGGGTAGCGAAGGTGTTGTCTACAATAAGGGGAACACCGTGGCTGTGGGCTAAGCGTGCGAACTTTTCAAAATCGAAAACAGTAACGGTGGGGTTGGTAATGGTTTCACCGAAAACTGCCTTGGTGTTGGGCTTAAAGTATTTTGCAAGTTCTTCTTCGGGTAGGCTCTGGTCTACAAAGGTGCACTCAATACCCATTTTGCGCATGGTAACGTTGAAAAGGTTGTAGGTGCCGCCGTAAATGGCCGAAGAGGTTATAAAGTGGTCGCCTGCTTCGCAGATGTTGAAAATTGCATAGAAGTTAGCGGCCTGACCCGAAGAGGTAAGCATTGCGGCAACGCCGCCTTCCATTGCGCAGATTTTTTCTGCTACAAAGTCGTTGGTGGGGTTTTGAAGACGGGTGTAAAAATAGCCCGAAGCTTCAAGGTCGAAAAGCTTACCCATATATTCGCTTGTGTCGTATTTAAAGGTTGTGCTTTGGTAAACGGGAAGCTGACGGGGTTCGCCCTGCTTTGGCTTCCAGCCTTCGTGAAGACATTTAGTATCTACTTTCATATTATTCTCCTTCTTTGCTTAAGAATTTACGGTAGCCCTGACCGTGCTGTACGCAACGGGAAACACGGCTTAAGGTTGCCGAAGAAATGTTTGTTTCTTTAATAACCTGGTTATAGGTTTTACCTTCAATAAAAAGTTTTGCGGCGGCCACACGGCCTGCCATTTGTTCAAGCTCTTTAAAGGTGCAAAGGTCGTCGAGCAGTATTTTAAAATCCTCTGCATTGTCGATTTTAGCGAAAAGATTATAAAGCTCGTCGAAATTTTTGTTGTTAGGCATAGTATCACCCTTGTTCAAAGTATTAGTAATACTATTATACTTTAATTTGTTAAAGTTGTAAAGCACTTTTTTCAGCAATCTGTCAACTGTTAACTGACACCTGAAACCTTAAACCTGAAACCTTATATAATCCCAATCATAAGCGCAAGGGTGCCCCTTTTTCCGCCGGTTGCCCTGTGGGAGTGAAAGACACCCTGAAGACAGCAGGTGCAAAGGTCGGCAACGTCGATGTTTTGGGGGTTTATGCCGCTGTGTATTAAAATCTGGCGGTTGACTTCCTTAAGGTCAAGCATATATCTGCCGTTTTCCTTTTTGGTATAGCAGGCGGCAAAATTCAAATACTTTAGTTTGTTAACCTCATTTATAACGGGGTCGTCAACCTCGTAGCAACAGGCACCGATATTGGGGCCGATGCCGCAAAGAATATCTTTAGGGTCCGTTCCGAACTCTTTTACCATTGTATCTACCGTATTTTTGGCAATTTGCGCCACGGTGCCACGCCAGCCTGCGTGGGAAGTTGCAACAACCTTTTTAACGGGGTCGTAAAAAGCCAGGGGTGTGCAGTCGGCATACTGTGTTACAAGCACGGCACCGGGGACGTTTGTAACAAGGCCGTCAATGTTGGTGTAGTCCCGGGTTTTGTGAAGACCCTTGCCGATATCTTCTTTAGTTATAACACGAACATTTGCCGTGTGGGTCTGGTCGGAAAGGGTAATGCCCGAAGGGTCTGCGCCGATGCTTTTAGCAAAACGGTTAAAATTTTCACGCACGGCCGAGGGGTTATCGCCAATAGACTGCGAAAAGCTCATTGACGAATAAACACCTTCACTTACGCCGCCTATTCTTGTGGAAAAACCGTGAACGGCACCGCCTGCCGCTTCTATTTTAGGGAAGGTTAAAAAAACCACCCCGTTTTTATTATTAACCTTTAGGGTTTTTGAATTCAACATAGCTTCACCTTATTACGTATTATATTAAAAAACGGTTACGATAAATTCGTAACCGCATTTAAAATTAAAGACTTCTGTAATTGGGCAGATATTCTTCAACAACCGAGCCGTTGAGCACAGCGCCCAAAAGGGTGATGTTTGCAAGCTTAAGACTGTCTACAACCCTTTCAAAATCGTGATAGGTGGTAGACTTTGCCTTAATAATAAGCAAAACACCGTCGGAAACGCTGCCAACCGAAAGAGCGTCGGACACAATGCCCACGGGGGCGGTGTCTATAACAATATAGTCGAACTTTTCTTTTAAAGAAGCCAAAAGTTGTTCGAACTCTAAGGAAGCCAAAAGCTCAGACGGGTTGGGGGGAACGGCGCCCGAAGGAAGAACCGAAAGGTAGTTGTTAATGCTGACAATTGCCTGCTCGGCCGTGGAAAAGCCTGCAAGAATGCCCGAAAGACCGTCGGTATTTTCGATTTTAAGCTTTTTAGCTATGGTTGGGCGGCGAAGGTCGGCATCGATTAGAAGGACCTTTTTGCCAAGCTGAGAAAAGGAAATGGCCAGGTTAACCGAGTTTGTGGTTTTGCCTTCCTGAGCCTGCGCCGAAGAAACGGCAATAACCTTACAGCCTACCGAACGGTTAAGCAAAAACTGTAGGTTTGTACGAATGGTTTTATAAGATTCCGAAACGGCAAATTGAACGTCGGCCGCAACGCTTTCTTTTGCTCTATTTGAATTTTTCATTGCGTTTACCTTTCGTTTGGGTATTTTCAAAAACGGGAACGGTTCCAAGAAGCGGAATGCTATATTTTGCCTTAAAGTCTTTTTCGCTTTCGATTGTGTTCTTAAGAAGTGCGATTGCAATAAACACAACCGAAGATGCGGCTAAGCCGAACAAAAGAGCTGCCGCAGTGTTCACAAGGGTACGGGGGCCGGTTTTGTCGGCCTTTTCTGCGGTGGCAAGAATTTTAACGTCAACGCTTAAAATGTTGTTGCGAATAAAGGTTGGCGCAATTTCCAAAAAGGTGTTTGCAATTTCTTTAATTTCTTCGGGGTCGGTGCCGGAGGTAGAAATATCAATAAGAAGCGAATCTTCACCCCTGGCGACAGGCTTAAAGCGTTGTTTGAGGCCAAAATAGGAATAATCTTTACCAAGGGCCTTTGCAAGCTCTTTATACATATTGTCGCTTTCAAGAATGTCTACGCAGGTTTCAACCAGGTAGAGCGAAGCGTTAAGGTCGGTATTAGAAACGCTGTCGCCCGGAACACCAACGTCGGCAAGACCGCCGTTGTTTACAAGAATGGTGGTGGAAGTGCGGTAGGTGGGGGCAACGAAAAATGCGTTATAACCGAAAACCATAGCGGCAAGTATAGCGCCCGATAAAACAATAATAATTATATGGTCTTTTATTATTTTAAAAGCCGATGATAAATCTAAATCTTTCACGAAGTGAGCCTCCAAAAAAGGTTGTTGAATACAGTTATTAATAATTATACTATAATAAAATCTATTTTACAAGAGAAATGTTTGGTTTTGCGTAAATGGTTTTGTTGGTGGTATAAATAACCATACCCGGTTTTGCGCCCGACGGTTTTTTAACGAATTTAACTTCGGTGAAGTCTACAGGCACGTTATCGCCTGCCGCCGCTTTAGAGTGTGCGGCCGCAAGACCTGCCGCAAAAAGAAGCGAAGCATCGTCTACCGTTTTGCCCTCGGTTACAAGTATAACGTGGGAGCCGGGAATGTTTTTTGTGTGGAACCAAAGGTCGTGTTTACCGGCGAATTTTGTTGTAAGAAAATCGTTTTCGGTGTTGTTCTTTCCAACGTAAACCTTAAAGCCGCCGGGCGAAGTAAATTCCTTAGGTTTTGCGGCTTGGGGCTTTTGTTTTTTGGAGTTTTTACGGGTAATATAACCACACTCTGCGAGTTCTTCACGAATTTCCGCAAGGTCGGCGGCGCTTTTTGCAAGTGAGAGCTCGTGCAGAACCGAATTAATGTATTCAATTTCTTCTTTATCTTTTTTGGTAAGGCCCAAAAGGGTCTGTTCGGCGGTGTGGCTTTTTTTGTAGTCTTTAAAATATTTTGCTGAATTCTGTTGGGGGGAAAGGGCAGGGTCAAGCGGAATATCTATAAAGCCGAAGTTTTCGTCGTAATAATTCTGTACCCGTGCAAAAGAAGCGCCCTTTTCCACAGCAAAAAGGTTGGCCTTCAAAAGCTCGCCGTAAATTCTGAGGCTTTCACGGTCCTTGCATTTTTCAAGGTCGGTCAGACGGACGTTCATTCTGCGCTCGGCTCGGGCAAGCCTTGTGTTAAGCACTCTGGTTATATCGGCCGCCAGCGTTTTTATGCGGTGCAGGCTTTCTTTGCTTGCGTAAAAGCTGTCTAAAAGGGCGCTGAAGCCGTCTGCTTTTTCGCAAACCCTGGTCTTACCGTACTGCTTAATTTCGGTATAACAAAAATCTACCGCCGCACCGTCGGAGTCCTTTAATATATAAGGTGTGGGGCAGGAAACGCTTTTCTTAAATTCGCTTATTACGGCGCTTAATTTTTCTTGGTCGGCGGCGGTGGGCGAAATATCAATATCTGCACTTACCCTTGTGGCAAGCTCCCTTGAAACAAGGGGGGAAACACCGCTTATTTTATCGGTAAAGGCAAAAGAAAGCGGCTTTACCGAAGATAAAACGGCGCCAGCCAGCTCCTCTGCCGAAGAGAGCATGGGGTTTAGTTTGTTCTGCTTTTCGGGTAAAACGTATTTTGCGCCGGGAACAAGCAGTCTTGAAGCGGTTTCAAGGTCGCTTCTTCTTAGCGCATCTAAAATTTTGCCGTCTTCACTGCAAAGAACTAAATTTTCACGTCCGGTTATTAACTCAACCGCTAAGAAGGGGTGAATAACATCCCCCATTTCGTTGTAGCTTAAAAACCTTATAATTACGGTGCGTTCAAAATCGGGGCAGTAAATTTCGGTAATTTTGGCCGAAGACAAATGCTTTCTAAGCAGTTTGCAAAAGGTCGGCGGCTCGGACGGGTTATCGAAGGCGGCGCCCGTTACGTGAAGCCTTGCGGCACCCGTTCTTAGCGAGATAAGCAGTTTTCCCGTAAAGGTAACCGAGCGCAGCAGAAAAACCAGCTCATCACGGGTGGGCTGGTAAATTTTTTCGGCACGTGCGCCGACCACGGTATTAAGCTCGTTTGTTAAATGGTGTAAAAATATACCATCAAGCGGCATAATAAAACTCCTTATACGCCTAAGGCTTGGGGTTGTGTTCGCCGATTATTTCGCACAAGCGGTTGTAAACGGCGGTATGTTCATCAGTGTTAAGACCGGCGGAAATGCGGTCGGCAATAAGCTCAGCAACAATTTTTATTTGCTTTTCAATGTATTTTCTGGCGGTGGGCTCGGTAGGGTCAAGCTTACCCACCTTATAAAAGGCTTCGTCCATCATAGCATATTCGCCCGAAAAAACCGCCTTAATAACGGTGTAAACCTTGCCGTTTTCTTCGGTGGCAAGCTCTTTTTCAATGCTAAAGCCGTTTTCGCACAAATATTTGCGTAGTGCATCGGCCGAAGTTATTGGCTGAAGAATAAGGGTGTACTTAGGGCTTTTAATAAAGGGGCAGCCGTCAAGAATGGCGGCAATAACCTCGCCCCCCATTCCTGCAACGGTAATGCAGTCTACTTCGTTTTCCTTTATGGTGGAAAGCCCGGGGCCAAGACGGGTTTCAATATTAAGGCCCACCTTTTTAATGTTGGCCTTAGCACTAAAAAGCGGCTTTTCCTTAATGTCCGACGCAATGCAAAAGGAAGCAATACCTTCACTTATTAAATATATAGGTAAATGCCCGTGGTCGCATCCTATGTCGGCGACCCTCGCACCGTTTGGCACGAGGGTCGATACTGTGTAAAGCCTGTTTTTAATTTTTTTCATTACTTGTTTGCAAAATAATTGTTAAGCTTTGCAAGAAGTGCGTCAACGTCGGTGCCGTGAACCTCGCAAGCCTGCTCAATAGATTCACCGCGTGAAGCGGGGCAACCAAGGCAGTGCATACCAATTTCAAAGAAATATTCTGCGCAACCAACGTCAATATCTAAAACGTCGCCAATAAGCATATCTTTTGTAATAGTCATAATTTTTATCTCCTTAATTTTAAATATAGTGTTTGTTTAAAAGCCACATTACCGGATTATCTTCAATGTATCTGTAATGTGTTTTGTAATCAGCTTCATTCCTTATCACGTGGTCAAAGAAGGATGTTTGCCAAATGTTTTTACCTATTTCCTTGTTGGAAAGGCGTTTAAATCCTGAAACCGTACGTGAAATTAAAGAATGTGTAGGGCGCGACGTCCCCGACGCGCCGTCTGAATTGTCTACAAAAAGAAGCAGGTGTACGTGGTCGGGCATTATTATATACTTATGCACCGAAACCCGCTCAGTGTTGTTAATAGAAAGAATATATTTTTCGACCGTTTCCCCTATATTTGTAAGTTGTACCTTCGGCGCGTCGGGGACGTCGCGCCCTACAATTTTGCATAAAAGCGTATCTTTTTCTTTAACGCAAAGGGTCAAGAAATAAAGCCCGTTTTCGCTGTAGTCGAAATTTTTCATCCGAGGATGTTTTCTTTGTGGCAATTCGTTCATTTCCAAAAGACCTTGGCCCTAAAACAATTTCGTTTCTTTTTCGCTATCGTCTCTGCCGTGGTTGTAGAGTTTTCGGTTTTCCATACTCCAGATTTTGCCGGTGAATTCACCCGAGCTTACCGCAAAGGTTGCCTCTTTAACCTCGAACATACGGGCGTCGAGCATATCTAAGTGGCTTAACAGCTCGGCTTCAATAAAGGCGGGGCGAACTACGGCGCCGAAATCGGGCTCGCCGTGGTGGGAAAGCACCATGTGCTCTAACAGCATAGGAACCTCCGATGTAATGCCAAGACGGGTGGAAACCTCCCTAATCATCATAGCGCCTTCGGTTAAGTGGCCGATAAGATTACCCCTTACGGTGTAACCCGATGCCAGACCCGAAGGGGTCATTTCATATTCAATTGTTTTTGCAACGTCGTGAAGCATTGCGCCGGCCATTAAAAGCTCTTTATCAACAAAGGTGTAAAGCTCGCACACCTTTTGGCACAGACGAACAATTGAAAGTGTGTGGAACATAAGACCGCCACGCATTGCGTGGTGCATTTTAAAGGCGGCAGGCCAGAAAACAAGCTTTTCCTTGTGCTCGTTTAAAATTGTTAAAACAATTGCCTTAATATCATTGTCGCCGAAGCCTTTGGTTATGCTTATAAGCTCGTTAAACATATCTTCGCCCGAATAATCGGCCGAAGCTACAAGCTCGTCGGCGTTAACGTTATCGGCAGGGGTGGCGTGGCGAATTTTTTCAATTCTTAACTGCTCTGCCCCGTTGTACATACTAACCGAGCCCCTTACCTTAACAATATCGCCCGGCTGATATTCGCCGTGGTTGGCAGGAACGTATGACCAAAGCTTAGCGTTAATATCGCCCGATTTATCGGACAGGGTCATATCAAGATAATCGTCGCCCTTAGAAGACGTCTTTTTATTAGATACCTTAACAAGCAAAAAGCAGTCTACAAGACCGCCTGCTCCGGCAGGTGTGAAATTCATAAACGTTCTCCCTATTAATGAGTAAGGTAATATTTAACCAAATTCTGAAGCAGGGTATCACGGTCGATTCTGCGAATAAGGTTACGGGCATTATTGTGGGTTGTAATATAGGTTGGGTCTTCCGATAATATATAACCGACAATCTGGTTAATGGGGTTGTAGCCCTTTTCCTTTAAAGCATCGTAAACGTTAAGCAAAATGTTTCTTATTTCTTGCTCTTGTTCGTTTCCAATAGAAAAAGTTTGGGTTCTGTCAAGCATTGAACTTCCTCGCTTTCTGTGGTGGCCTTTTGCCACCGCACATATATTTTATATTAAACTAATAAATATTACAAGTAATTTTTACTGCGCCGCATCGGCTGTGGTTTCGTCTGCCGTGGGTTTGTTATATTTTTCAATAAATTCTTCAAGACAAAGGTTTTCTTCTTCCATAATTTTGGCAGCTTCAACACCTACGTATCTGTAATGCCAGGGCTCAGGAATAATTTTTGTAATGTCTTGCTTTTCTTCGGTGTAACGAAGAATAAAGCCGTACTTGGTGCAGTTGGCAGCAAGCCAAGCGTATTCGTCGGTATTTTTAAAGCTGTCTTCAACCGAGTTAAAGTCAACCGCAAGCCCAACCTGATGCTCGCTTGTGCCGGGGCGTGCAACAACGGTAGCCGCTATGGCTTCGGCTTCTTCTCTTGTAAGCGACGGGTCGGCCGCCATAACGTTGTTTACCTTGCGTTCAAAATTGCCCGTTTGGAAATCGTTGGTGCGGTAGGCCGAAATAACCGTAAGATTAATACCTGCCGCCTTGGCATCGGCGCAAAGGGCATGAAGCGGGTCAATTGCACGGGCATCGAAGGATGCGCCGTTAAAGCCTGCATAGGGGGCGGAAATTGCGGCCAGCTCGGGCACGTAGCCGTCGGGAATGGGGGTGCTGCCGTTTACAAGGCGCAGCTCCCAGGAATTAAAATCAAAAATGGGGCCTTCCTCCACTTCTTCGCTTGAAGTATTATTGGAGCTGTTGGGCAGGCCGTCTTCGGAAGAAACGTCGTCTTCGTTTACCGAAATAGTAGGGTCGCCAAAACTGCCGCAACCGCAAACACTTAAAACTAAAGCAAAAACTAAAATTAAAGATAATAATTTTTTCATTTTGACCTCCACGGTTTTCATACTACTTCTATTATATATATTATATGAAAAATAATCAATGTTGATTTTTTAAATTTTTTCGGTATAATAATACACATATTATATATAGGAGCATAAAAATGGAAAAGGTTAAACAGCAGGCGTACCTTGCCGCCAAAGAAATAATTGAAAAAGCAGGTCTTAAAAAGGGAAGCATTCTGGTTGTGGGTTGCTCTACCAGCGAAGTTGTAGGCAACACTATCGGAACAAACTCTTCCCCCGACACCGCAGAGTATATATATATAGGAGTGGCCGAAGCCGCAAAAGAAGCAGGCGTTTTTGTAGCCGCCCAGTGTTGCGAGCACTTAAACCGTGCCATAATTGTCAGCCGCAGTGCCGTACCGGGCGCCGCCGAAGTTAATGTGGTGCCCCAGCCTAAAGCAGGCGGCTCCTTTGCAACCGCCGCTTATAAAAATATACCCGACGCCATAGCGCTCGAAGAAATCACGGCAGACGCAGGGCTCGACATAGGCTTTACACTTATTGGTATGCACATAAAAAAGGTTGCCGTTCCCGTAAGGCTTCAAAACAATAAAATAGGTAAGGCCACCGTGCTTGCCGCAAGAAGCAGACCGAAGTTTATCGGCGGTGTGCGTGCTATATATAATGAAGATATAATGTAATCAGGCCCCGACCCCTTATTATTTAAAGGTGGTCGGGCCTTTTTATGTCGTAAAAAGGCAGGTTTTGCCTAAAAAAACAAGGTGTGAAAAAATTTTTAAAAAAATTTAAAAAAAGTGTTGACAAACGAAAACCACTGTGGTATTATAATCGGGCGCCCAAAAATAAGGCGCCAAACGAACCTTGAAAATTAAACAACGACAAACAAGAAATTGGACCCGACAATTAATTTGAGAAATCAAAGTAAATTAAGGACAATTCAGACAAAACGCCAGTTTTGAACGAAAGTCAAAAGAGCAGAAATAACTGTTCTGAGAATTGGTTTAAACACCTACGGGTGTTTAAGATATAATTTTTCAGAGAGTTTGATCCTGGCTCAGGACGAA
>JAFOCW010000032.1 GCA_017381035.1 Clostridia bacterium
CTGTCGGCTTTAGCGTGAAGCGAACGCCAACCACTTCTTACATATTCGGGCTTGTAACCTGTCATACCGGGCTTGTAAAGTTCAAAACCTGAATTGAAATCGTACTTTTCGTCAAAATCGTTTTCGAAGCTAACAGTAAAGCCAACTTCTTCCCACTCTGCATAAAGGGTAATATCAAAGTCGGGGAATACTTCAAGCTCAAAATTAGCGCCGTATTCGTTAAAGTGGTGCCAACCCTTGAACAAATAACCGTAACGGTAAGGCTTCGGAATGGTGTCTTCGGTAATTTTGGTGTAACCGGGAATACCGGTTACGGCCTCTACCTTAATACCGCCAAGGTTTGCAAAGCTTATTGAAACCTTTTTGGGCTCTCTTGAGCAGGAGTAGTCTTTTGCGTTTTCGAAGCACTTAAGTACGGGTGAGCCGCCTTCTACCGACTGCCAGATGCCGTTAAAGTCAAAGCCCTTAAGGTAACCCTTAGCGCCGGCTCCTCGCATATACATAACGCTTAACATATTTGCGGCACCGCTTAAATCTATACCGTCAACGTAAACGTTTTTGAGTGTGGTTATTCCGCTTGAAACCTTCTTTTCGCCAAAGGCATCGCCGCCGCCCGAAGCATCACGGTCTAAGGTTGCGGCATAGCAGTTGGTAAGGCGTGGACCGTGTCCGTCGCCTGCCCAGGCATCGCCCACAATTGCGCCTGCAAAGTTTTTGCCTGTAAGCTCGCCCGTGAAGTAGCAGTTATCAATATCAATAACGGTGGGTGCGCCGCCAACTATACCGCCTGCGCTTGTGCCTTCAATAACAACGGTGTGGTCGGCAAAACACTCGCTTATAACGGGCGCCTTTTTATCTTTATTTCCGTCGGGGTTCCAGTCTTCAGCCCAGCCTACAATCGCACCTGCAAGGGCAATGCCTTCCTTACTCTTGGCTAAAATTTTGGAATTGGTTACACCAACACGCATAACCGTAGAATCGGCTCCGAGTCGTTGGAAAAGGCCCACGGCGTAAGACTTCTTATCGTGCTCGCCGCTGTAGTAAAGACCCGAAACAACGTGGCCTGCGCCGTCGAAGGTGCCCCTGAAGGCGCTCATACCTGCGTACCAGTTGTTTGCCGTCTTTTCCCAACCGCTTTTGCTCGTATCGTTAAGAATAATATCGGCGGTAAGCTTATAGTAGTTGTCGCCGTCGCCACTGCCTTTAGATATAAGTAAAGCCAACTGTTCGGGGGTTTCAATTAGGTATGGGTCTGCTTCGGTACCACTACCACCTGCAAATTTTGTTGCAAGCTTGCCTGACCATACGCGACCCTTTACACCTTCATCGGTAAAGGAAATAGCACCCTTACCACCTACAAATATCGAAAGCACAGGGAAGCCTTCGGTAGCAACGTAAGCTTCGTAAAGGTTAATGGTGGGCATTTTAGCAGTATTTGTTAATACGTCCATACCCTTCATGTTATCTGCCGAAACGGTGGTAACGCCTGTTTCGCCTTCTACACCTGTTTCGGTCTGATAACAGTTTTCAAATACAACATTGTATCTTTCGTAGGAATTAGTTAAAGGACCGTTTGCATTATAAGAACTAATAATGGTAAGTGGGCCCCAAACATTACCTAAAAGACCACGGGTAGCACCTGTGCCAAAGCATTCGGTTTTGCCAAGTGCATAACAGTTAGAAATAATAATTTCTGCTTCTTCGCAAAGGCCACGAAGTGCGCCTGCACAGTTACCTCTAATGGTAGTGTTTTCGCCAACATAGCATTGGTCAAAATAAAGTTTAGAATCTTTACCTGCAAAGCCCACAATTGCCGAAGAACCACATTCAAAGGAAACATAAGCGTTTTCAACGCCAAGCTTGGAAACTGTAACGCTTTTGCCGTCTTCTACTTTAGGAATAAGGCCAACGCCATAATGTCCGTAGAAGAAGTTCTTATCTTCGGCACTTGTCTTGTAGTAAAGACCGTAAACGGTGTGTCCGTCGCCGTTAATTGTGCCTTCAAATGCAACATCATAGAACCAAGAATTTGCACGGTAGCCAACAGCTGAAGGCTTACCTGTTTTCCAGTCCATTTTGGCTACATCGTTAAGATAAATGTCGTCTGTAAGCTTGTAGTAAGCGCCACGACCACCACTTGTAATAGCAAAGGCAAGCTCGCTGGCATTTGTTATTAAGTAGGGGTCTTTTTCGGTACCGCTACCCTTTAAAGCATCTGCAATACTTCCGTCCCATACTCTAGGATCGGTGGTTTCGGTGTCGTCGCTATCTACAAAAGCGCTTGTAAACACATAGTTTACGGGGAAGCCTTCGCCTGCAATATAAACGTTATCTTCGTTAAGTTTGGGCATTTTGCCTGCATTTGTTAATGCATCTGCGCCCTTCATATTATCTACGGTAACGGTAGTAGCACCACTGTCGGTAGCGCCACCGTTTACTGTTTGATAACAGTTTTTAATTGTAACGTAATCTCTAACGGGGTCGGCAATAATTGCGCCACCTGCGTTATACGAATTTAAAATTTCTGTTTCGCCCCAAACGTTAGCGACAAAGCCACTAAAACCACCGTTTGCGTTAAGGGTTGCAAGTGAATAACAGTTGTTAATAGAAGTAGCGCCGTTGTAGGTATAACCCCTGAATGCTACGGCAGAGTAAGCGTTTACATTTACTGTTTCGCCAACTGCACAATTTTCAAAAATAACGGCAGAATCTGCGCCGTTTTCGCCAACACGACCAACAAATACCGAAGCGAAACATTCATAATGAATATAAACATTATCGACAGCCAAGTTTTTAATTGTTACGGTTGTAGAAGGTGCAATACTTGGAATAAGGGCAATGGAATAGGGAACATAATTAGAAAATGTGGTGTTGCCTGCATTATGGTACATACCGTAAACGGTGTGTCCTGCACCATCAATGCTACCCTTAAATTTTGCTGCGCTGTTAGCATCGTACCAACTGTTAACGGTATAACCTGTTTCTGCTACACCTGTTTGCCAGTTAATTTTTGTAATATCGTTTAAATAAATATCTTCGGTAAGCTTATACTTTTTACCCAAACCACCGTTTTTAATTACAAATGCGAATTCGCTTGCCTTTGTAATTTCATAAACACCATTTTGGTCGGAATCTTTTGGTTCTTCAAGGCTTCCGTCCCAAGCGCGTGGGTCTACGGGAGTAGGTTCAGGGTCGGGTGTGGGATCCGGTTCGGGTTCGGGGTCGGGTGTAGGAGTAGGTGGAGTAATTGGCAAGCCGTTAAATACTGCAAATTCGGGGAAAAATTCGGTTGCAACATAATATCCTGCCTTGTTTAAAAGTGGCATTTTATCGGCATTTGTTAATGTGTCAACACCCTGCATAGCGTCTGCTAAAAGGGTAACTGCACCAGTGTTTACGCCACCCGATACACTCTGGTAAGAGTTGGAAATGGTTACTTGATAATCGTTAGTGTCGGAAAGTATAGGTCCTGTCGCATTAAAGGAATTAGAAATGTTAAGGTTGCCCCATACAAAAGAAGCAAGACCGTAACTTCCACCCATGGTATTAAGTGTACCAAGGTTATAACAGTTTGAAATGGTGGTGTCCATTCCCCTTGAAGAAGAACGGAATGCACTTGGACCAAATGCTGTAATATATACATCCTTACCAACGAAACATCCGTCAATGGTAAGTGTAGAACCTGCTGCGCCAAGACCAACGAATGCAGCTGCAAAGCTTTCATAATTAATAAACGCTTTATCTACTGCAAGGTTTTTAATTTCTGCTGTGCCTTCAACGGCAGGGAACAAACCAACAGTATAGGTGTAATATGCGCCGTAGGATGTGCCAATGTTAAAGTAAAGGCCAAAAACGGTGTGTCCGTTACCGTCTACCTTGCCCGAAAAGGCAGTAGACTCGTAATTTCCGTACCAACTGTTAATGGTATAACCGTCTGCTTTTGTGCCGTCTTGCCAGTTAACCTTATCTACATCGTTAAGATAAATGTCTTCGGTTAATATGTAGCTGTTACCTGCGCCACCGTTTTTAATAATGTAGGCAAGCTCGCTACCCTTTGTAATTTCATAAACACCGTCGGCATCAGAATCTATTGGAGCCGATAAATCACTCTGACCACCCCAAATGTTGCTGACTACAGGGTCGGGGGTAGGCTCGGGTGTAGGTTCTGTATCAATAAGTGAAGTAAACACACTTAAAACGGGGAAGCCGTTTTGCGCTGTAAACACTTCGTTGCCGTTAAGGTTGGGCATTTTAGCTGCATTTGTGAAAACATCTTTGCCCTTCATATTATCGGCAGTAATGGTTTCGGCACCTGCAACACCACCGTTTACGGTTTGGTAGCAAGATGTTACGGTAGAATAATAATCGTCTGTTTCGGAAACAAGTGGTCCGTTTGCGTTATAGGCGTTAGAAATATTAAGTGCGCCCCAAACAGAAGCAACAAGACCATATCCACCACCGTTCGAGGCAACCTTTGCAAGCGAATAAGAGTTACTAATGGTAGTAGACATACCTGCAGCATATCCACGGAATGCGCCTGCGCCGTAAGCCTTAACGGTTACATCTTTTCCTACAAAACAGCCGTCAATAGTAAGTGTTGCGCCCGATTTTCCAAGGCCAACAAATGCAGCAGCAAAACCTTCGTAATTAACGTAAGCCTTGTCAATACCAAGGTTTTTAATTTCTGCGTTACCGTCAACTGCAGGGAATAAGCCAACAGTATAGTTATAATATGCGCCATAAGATGGGGCACTGTTAAAGTAAAGACCATAAACAATATGTCCGTTACCGTCTACCTTGCCCGAAAAGGCAGTAGATTCATAATTTCCGTACCAACTGTTAATGGTGTGTCCACCTTCGGCAACGCCTTCTGCCCAGTTAATAGTGGTAACATCGTTTAGGTAAATATCGTTTGTAAGTATAAAGCTTTCGCCCATACCACCGTTTTTAATAATATAGGCAAGCTCGCTACCCTTGGTAATTTCATAAACACCGTCGGCATTAGTATCAAGTGGTGCCGATAAATCACTTTGACCACCCCAAACTTTGCTAGCTTCAGGGTCGGGAGTAGGCTCGGGAGTAGGTTCTGTATCAATAAGTGAAGTAAACACGCTTAAAACAGGGAAGCCGTTTTGCGCTGTAAACACTTCGTTGCCGTTAAGGTTGGGCATTTTAGCTGCATTTGTGAAAACATCTTTGCCCTTCATATTATCGGCAGTAATGGTTGTAGCGCCACTATCGGTAGTGCCACCGTTTACTGTTTGATAACAGTTTTCTATAGTAACGTAATCTCTATTTGGGTCGGCAATAATTGCGCCGCCCGCGTTATAAGAATTAGAAATGGTTACCCCGCCCCAAACGTTAGAAATAAAGCCGTTATAACCACCGTTTGCATTAAGGGTTGCAAGCGAATAAGAATTACTAATGGTAGTAGTCATATTTGCAGAAGAACCACGGAATGCGCCTGCGCCGTAAGCCTTAACGGTTACGTCTTTTCCTACAAAACATCCGTCAATGCTAAGTGTTGCGCCCGATTTTCCAAGGCCAACAAATGCAGCAGCAAAACCTTCGTAATTAACGTAAGCCTTATCAATACCAAGGTTTTTAATTTCTGCGTTACCGTCAACTGCAGGGAACAAACCAACTGTGTAGTTGTAATATGCACCATAAGACGGGGCAATGTTGAAGTAAAGACCATAAACAATATGTCCGTTACCGTCTATCTTGCCCGAAAAAGCAGTAGACTCGTAGTTACCATACCAACTGTTAACGGTATAATCATTTGCTTTTGTGCCGTCTTGCCAGTTAACCTTATCTACATCGTTAAGGTAAATATCGTCGGTTAATATGTAGCTTTTGCCTGTGCCACCGTTTTTAATAATGTAGGCAAGCTCGCTACCCTTTGTAATTTCGTAAATACCGTCGGCATTAGTGTCAAGGGGAGCCGACAAATCGCTTTGTCCACCCCAAATATCACCAGTTTCGGCAAATGCGCTAATGCCACCTAAAAAGCTGAACGAGCCAATAAGCAGACAAAAAGCCAAAAATACCGAAACTATCGACCTTGCAATTTTACGGTTTTTAAAACTTAAAATTATATCCTTCATAAATTTCTCCCTTATTATTTTGCAAGATAAAGCTTGCCTTCGCCATCTTTTTGATACAAGCGAATGTAATCAATATAATGGCAAGCAGGAAGCGATTGTGGAGAGGTTTCAATAGATACATCGGAGTTAGACAAACCCGGGTAGAAAAGGTGTGTGTTGAAAATAAAGAATTGTGGGTCGTGGTAACCCGAAACGTCCTTATGCTTTGAAATGGGAACGGTAAGGTCATATCTTGCATTAACAGTACCGTCAACCGTCATAATCATTTGGTCTTTGGTCCATTCAAAGCCGTAAATGTGGTATTCGTAGTTAAGTGAATCGCTTGGCTCGAAGCGGTAAACGTGGTCGTGCGGACCCCACTGCTCTGACGAGTAGCTTGCGCTGACACCGGGGGTCTTGTCGGGTTCGTAACGCTTGTTGTAATCGAACTCGGCAGGGAACCACTGAATTAGGTAAGAGGTTTTTTCGTAGGTCTTGAAGATTTCGTAAATATCAACTTCAAGCATATAGTCGAAATTCTTTCTGCCACCAAGGCTACCTTCGCCCTGTGTCCACCAAGAAGCCCAAACACCTGTGGAATATGGAATACGTGCGCGAATTTCTGCATAGCCGTAAACAAAGTTCATTTTGTTTTGTGTAACGGGCGAGCAGGGTACACGGTACTGCACCTTGGGCTTGTATTTATTAAAATATGAAATAGCGTGCATTTTAAGGCGGCCATCGTTAACGTCTACAACAGCCTTATCGGTTGAAACTTCAACCACTTCGTTGCCTGCCATTTTTTGAATAAGCTCCCAGTTATTAGGGTCAAGGCCAATTCCTTCAAATTCGTCGCCCCAAACGTATTTGTAGCCGCCGTCTTTTTCGGAAACAAAGTCGGTTGTTAAATCGAAGGTTGCGGCCTTATTCTTTTCGGGGGCAAGCCTTATAAACTTTTTAACGGCGGTATCGACCGTTACGTCGTGTCCTGCCGCAAAAACAAGCTTTTTACCGCTAACAAAAACTGAAAGCTCGTTTTCCTTAAGTTCTTTAGCCGAAGCCTTGCGGTTTGTGGCGCCAATTAGTATTTCCTTATCGGTTTCTTCGGTGTTGTCGGTAGCAATAGTTATGCTAAGGTCGTACGCATCTTTAAAGAACTGCTGTAAAAGCACGGCGCTGGCTTTAGTCTTGCTGTTTCCTTCGGGAATAACAATGGTGTAGCCTTCGGGACCGTCAAAAGAAACCAACTTGTAATCGAAAAGATGGTCTTTGTCTTCGTAAACCTTTACTTCTTCCTGCTTGTATTCGGGTCTTGTTTCGTAGTCGCCGTTTGCGGCGTTTCCGGGTTTGGAACAACCCACCAACGCAAGAACAAGGGAAGTAGCCATAGCTAAACAAATTATTCGTTTTAGTTTCAGCATAAAATGCCTCCTTTATGAAAATACCCTTTACTAAATGGGTACAATGTGTTAATATTAGTATACACGAACAGAAATCATAAATCAATGCGATTTTTGTTCAAATTTTTATGATATTAGTTCAAAAAGGTGAAGTAAAATGATATACAAGCCAACAGACATTATCAACCCGTTAGAAATAAAAAGTCTTTTTTGCCTTTATTTGCAACATTTTGGGCAGGGATACGTCTTTTCGGGCGAGCTTCACGACTTTTGGGAATGTGTTTATGTAGTAGACGGCGAAGTCTGCATTTCTTCGGATGAAAGAATGTATTATCTTCAAAAAGGCGATATAGTTTTTCATAAACCACAAGAATTTCATAAGTTCCACATAGAAAACCCATCGGGCGCAACTCTTTTAGATTTTTCCTTTCTGCTTGACGGCGATTTTGCCGAAAGAATGGAAGGCAAGGTGTGTAGGCTCACAAAAAAGCAAAACGCAATAATGCTTATGTTCGTTTCATACTTAAAAGAAGAATTTAACAACCACCCCGAAGCCAAAAATAAATTTTATTTTTACAATGCGCTTCCCGTTTTCAAAAACGACCCCGTTATTCTTCAAACCATACGTCTTTACATTTTACAGTTAATTCTTTCCCTTTCTAAAGACGAAATACCCATTAAAACGGTAGAAACAAGTGAAACCGTGCTTTTAAAACAGGCAATAGAAGAAATGAATAAATGTATTGAAAGCTCCCTTTCAATAACCGACCTTGCCAAAACCCTTAACATAAGCCTTTCGGGCCTTAAAAGATTATTTAAAAAGCATACAGGCACCAGCGTTTATAAATATTATTTAACCCTTAAAACAAGAACGGCAACCACAATGCTTCGCAGTGGAATGACGGTAAGCGAGGTTGCAAACAAACTCGGTTTTTCTTCCCCTGCCTATTTTTCGGCAACCTATAAGCGTGAAGCGGGAAAAAACCCGTCGGAAGAGGTAATAAATATTTGATTTTTGCGGTATTTGTGCTATACTGTATATAAAATTTTTTAAAGCTTTTAAAACAGAGGTGCAAAAAAATGAAAAAGTTTTTTAGCCGCCTTTTTATAGACGGTCTTTCGGGTATGGCTTCGGGCCTTTTTGCCACACTCATTATAGGTACAATTATTTCTCAGGTAGGCGGCCTTATAGGCGGCGTTATTGGCGATTATCTTTTAATAGTAGGTAAGTTTGCCAAAACCATAACCGGCGCAGGTATTGGCGTCGGTGTTGCCGCAAAGCTCGGCTCGGCTCCGCTTGTAATGGTGTCAAGCGCCGTTGCAGGCATTGTGGGCGCCTTCCCGAACCCCGAAAAATTTGCCTTCGGCGCCCCCGGCGAACCGCTTGGCGCATTTGTTGCGGCTTACGTTGCGGTTGAGCTCGGCTCACTCGTTGCAGGCAAAACCAAGGTAGATATTATTGTTACCCCCTTGGTGTCCATTCTTACAGGCTCGGCCGCCGCATTTTTGGTAGGTCCCCCAATTTCAAAGCTTATGAGCTGGATTGGCGCCATTGTTAACCAAAACGTTGAAGCAAGCCCCATTGTTGGCGGAATTATAGTTTCGGTTGTTATGGGAATTTGCCTAACACTCCCAATATCTTCGGCCGCAATCGGTGTGTCGCTCGGTCTTTCGGGCCTTGCCGCAGGTGCCGCCGTTATGGGTTGCTGCTGTAATATGGTCGGCTTTGCCGTTGCTTCCTTCCGTGAAAACAAGTGGGGCGGCCTTGTAGCGCAAGGCATTGGTACTTCAATGCTTCAAATGCCAAACATTGTTAAAAAACCGTTAATCTGGCTTCCTGCAATAGTGTCAAGCGCCATTATGGGCCCCATCTCTTCGGCCGTTGTTAAAATGACCTGTTCACCAATAGGCTCGGGTATGGGAACTTCGGGTCTTGTGGGCCCGTTTGAAACCTACGTTTCAATGGTCGGTGGCGGTACAGAACCGGTTATCACCCTTTTACTTATTGTGGTAATGCAGTTCATTCTTCCTGCCGCAATTGCTATTGGAACAAACGAAGCTATGCGAAAATTAGGCCTTATTAAAAACGGCGATATGAAGCTTCACGTATAATTATGACAAAAAAAGAATTAGCTGTAAAATCGGTTCAGCTGCTTAAAAAAGAATACCCGGATGCAATTTGCTCGCTTAATTATTCCGACCCGTTTCAGCTGCTTATTGCAACAAGGCTTTCGGCCCAGTGTACCGATGCCCGAGTAAATATGGTAACCCCCGCCCTTTTTAAAGAGTACCCCACCGCCGAAAAAATGGCAAACGCCGAACTCGGCAGGGTAGAAGAGCTTATTAAAACCTGCGGGCTTTATAAAACAAAGGCGAAAGATTTAATTGCCATTGGCAAAGGCATAACCGAAAACTTCGGCGGCAAGGTGCCGGGCACCATAGAAGAGCTTACCACCCTTTCGGGTGTTGGCCGAAAAACCGCCAACCTAATTGTGGGCGACGTTTTCGGAAAGCCTGCCGTTGTAACCGATACCCACTTAATAAGAATTGCAGGCAGAATAGGTCTTACAAAACAAAAAGAACCCTTCAAGGTGGAAAAGGAGCTTAAGGCAATTTTACCGCCCGAAGAATCTAACGATTTTTGCCACCGCACCGTCCTTCACGGCCGTGCGGTCTGCACCGCACGCAAGGCATACTGCGAAAAATGCGTGCTAAAGGAAATTTGTAAAAAGGTAAACGTAAAATAATGAACAACACTTTTTCAAGAACGGCCGCCCTTCTGGGCGCCGACGGAATGGAAAAACTAAAAAGTGCAAGGGTTGCGCTTTTCGGCCTTGGCGGAGTAGGCTCGGCAGCATTTGAAGCCCTTGTGCGAAGCGGAGTTGGCACAATTGACGTGTTTGATTACGATACTGTAGGCCAAACTAATTTAAACCGTCAGTTTTTGGCAACGCTTCAAACGGTAGGGCTTAAAAAAACCGAAGCAGCCCTTATTCGTGCAAAAAGCATTTGCGAACAAACAAAAATTATTGCCCACGATATGTTTTATCTGCCTGAAAATTCGGGTGAAATTAATATGGCAGAGTTCGATTTTATAATTGATGCGGTAGATACCGTAACCGCCAAGCTTGAAATTATATCAAACGCAAAAAATGCAGGCGTTCCGGTTATAAGCTGTATGGGAACGGGCAATAAAATGGACCCCACAAAACTCCGTGTTACCGATATTTCCAAAACCCAAGGCTGTCCGCTTGCCCGTGTTATGCGAAAAGAGCTCAGGGCAAGGGGCATAGAGAATTTAGCCGTAGTTTTTTCGGACGAAAAGCCGTTTATAAGCTCACCCACGGGCGAGCTTAAGGGCAACCGACCTGCCCCTGCAAGCGCAGTATTTGTTCCTGCCGCCGCAGGCATTATTTTAGCAGGCGAAGCCGTAAAACACATAATAAATAAATAAAAACAGCAGACAGAAAAACTGTCTGCTTTTTGTTTATTTAAAATCAGTATTTATTGTTTTTTAAAACTCTAACGTGTACAAATTTCCAAGGTTGTCGCAGTAATGGCAAACTCCGTTTTCAAAAGCTATAAATTCGGGCTCTACGGTAGTGCCGTGGTCGGCAAAAAGGTGCATTTCCTTTTGTGCCTTGTTTATGGGGTCAATTATTCTTAGGGCAGGGGGATTGTTCACGTCGTCTGTAAAGCCTTCGGTAGAATAAATTAAACCGCCGTTAAAGGTGGCGCCCTGAAGGTATCTGTGGTATTCACAGTCAAACCAAAATTTAAGGTCGTCAATGCCTAACACCACACGGTTCACGCCGAAAACTTCGTCGTGGTTGCCGTCGCAAAGTTTAGGCAAATCGAAGGCGAAATATCTTGTTGTGCTGTCTTCATCACGCATGGTAAAGGCGTAGTAAACAGCCTTTTCGCAGTCTATTACAAAATTGCCGTATGGGCGGGAATCGCCTATGGTTTGGGACTTCCAAAGGCCGTTTTCGGTAAAGCCGATTTCAATTATCTGAACAAGGGTTGACGAAAACTTGGTTCCGTTTCTTTGAATACGGTATACGCAGGTAACGCCTATCATCTTGCTTTCATAAGAAGAATAGTTGTTATATATGTTGGTGTATAAAAGGGGAAAATCGTCGCCCTTATTATAGTATTCTTTTCCAAACGAAACCGAGTTGCTGTGAGGCTTTATAACGTCTGCCTTGTCTAAGGTGAAACGGGCAAGCGGTGTATGCTCTGTTTGGGTGTTTTCGGGGTGGGCAGAAAGGTCGTAAACGGTGCAGTTCCCCATGTGGTCGAAACGGAAAAGAAGGTTGTTAAAAACAGCCCCGTCCTGACCCCACGTAATCTTTCCTACACTTTTCATTTCCATAAAGCACAACTCCTTTCGGTTTAAAAAGCATACCACAAAAAACCAAAAAAGTAAACCCAACACATAAAAAGCGGAGTGGCACAACTCCGCTTTTACTGTATTATCTCAAGATTTTCCACGCCATATTGTAGTATAAGGTTTATTAAC
>JAFOCW010000033.1 GCA_017381035.1 Clostridia bacterium
CGGTACTTGTAAAGAAATGGAATGTGGAACTGCATCACTTGTTTTTGTAGAGTTGGCGGCAGTCCCTTCATAGCTCCAGTTACTGCCCCATACCATAAACGAAAAAGCATAATTTCTGTTCCAATAAGAACTTAAATCACTATTATCATTGGTATGAAACATAAAAGCAGAACGTATATTGCCGTCTCCTGCTTTATCGGTACCTTTGTAATCGAAGGTCCATTCAAAATCAGTTACAGATTCTGTATCGGCCTTGTTTCTGGAAAGGACTTCGTTAGTAGTTTTCCAACTACCTAAATATAAGTGAGCACGGTTATTTGCGTTAGCACTCAGGTTAGCGTTTTGAAGCCAAAGGCCTGCATCTGTATCTGTTTTTATTTCCGTATTGCAGTGTTCAGGTGCCGGATAATCGGTAGAATTGAAAACTTCTCGCGAAGTAGAGATATGCATATCTTTAATTCTGTAATTACAACTGCCTGAACCGCTTACTATTGCAAAATCACCGCTCTTGAACTTCTTTAAAACACTTGCATACATATTTACAGAAAGTTCGCGCAAGGTTGCAGTCTTGTTGTTAGATTGCCATGTAGATACGGTAATTTTATTACCTTCCATCTTAATATTTACTGTGATGTATTTTGAAAGGTTAATAGCCTTGTCGGCTGAATCGTCATCGAGCTTTATACAGCTGTTCTCTTTTGTTTGCCACGGAGAAACTGTGGAATTATAATCGAAGGGACGCATATTTCCCAAAGTATTATTATAGCCGTTTCCGCCATACTCTACTACCAAAGCATTTGAAACTGCACAATTTTTAGTTTTGTCTACTTCGCTGCCAAAAAGTGTAACTGCGAACAAATTGTTGCGAGCAGCATAGGAAGAAATGTTTCCTGTTTCACCAACGTGGAAGACAAATGAAGTATTAATGGAAGCAGAATTATCGGCTAAAAGCTGGAACTGCCACTCAAAATCGTCGACATTTGAAAAACCGGGATTATTTCTTTCGAGTATTTTTGCGCTTTCACCACCGATTCCCATATAAAGACCGTCTTGTGCGGCTGCATTCTTACTAAGCCAAGAATTGCCACCAAGCCAAAGACCGTTTATTGCGGGGTTTATATGGTTAGTATTTGCATCATTGGTAATATAAGCGTTACTATCGAAAATTGTTATCATTTTGTTTTCTGTATCGGACAAAACAGCTTCAGAGGAAAGAGCCATAGAACGATAAAAGTCTATGCCATAGCAACTTAAAACAAGTATTAAAGCTAACGCTATACTTAACACTTTTTTCATTTAAGTTTTCCTCCTTTTTTACCATGTTTTAAAACCACAAAACCTAGTGCCGCCGAGGCTCCGCTACATACCGCAATTGCCAAAGCCAACCAGGTATATACAGATGCTTCGAAGGGGTTTGTGAAGTTAATGGCGTTATTTACCGGTACTTTTTCCTGACCAAGAGTGGTAAGGTCGATACGAACAATACCTGTATCGGGAATATCGGGCTCTTCCTTTTCGGAAATATCACCTGCCCAAAGCGGTCTTTCGTTTGCTTGCGGCTCAGGCAAAGTTTTGCCATAGTGCCTTGTTATAACAAGGTCGTCGATATCGAAGCTTGACATTGTACCGCAAAAACCAAAACCGCCGTATTCACCATAATTGCTGTCAGATGTTTCTAAAATACGGTCGCCGTTTACATATACAATAATTCTGTCGCCGCGTGTGCTTATCTGAACGTTATTCCAAAGTCCTATGCCAATTCCGGAATCGGTATAATAAGCAATAGGAGTCAGTGGAGTTTCGTCTGCAAAACGGTCGGCATAAATAAGGGAGGTTTGGAATGTATTGAACTGCAACTGGTAAGAAATAGTATCCCAAGCCGGTATATGTGGGCTTCTGAAAAACGGGGAAATTGTAGCGGTGCTAGTATTAGTAAACAAAGTAGCTCTTAAACGGAAACTAATATCAACGTTTTTCTGTTCTTCAGGTCCATAGGCAAAGTGTATTTTGTTAGCTTCGTTTGTACAGCGAAGAAACTTTTCGCCTTTTTCGTTAACAACTTTTAAGTCGCCATGAGTAATTTGGAACGTATCATCAAGCGTACCGCTTTCGAAATTGTTTTTGTAAACAACCTTACTGCTGCTATTTGCACTTGCGGTAAGTGACACAGAAAAAATCATAACAAATAACAGTAAAAAAACTGCTATATACTTAATTTTTTTCATTCTTTTACCTCCTCACCCGAAGAGGCTTTAGAGTCGCTTTTGATTCTTTTAATCTCTTTAAAAAGTGATACCGAAACCATAACGGTACTTACAAATAAGAGGACAACAAATATAATCATAATTATTGCAATAGTGCTATTAATTGTCATAAATATTGCCTCCTTACTTTAAAATAGCGTCGCAAGTAATGGTTTTATCATTGCTTACATTAATGTCTTTTCCGTTGCTGTAAATCATTAAAACAGAACCGCCGGATTTGGTGGTGCTGCCTTTTTCATCGGCAACGCAAATAAGATTTTCACCGGTTGATTCAATTAAGGTAACGGTATGCATTGCAAAACGAGCCGAATCGCAAAGAACAAAGTTTGAAGACGTTGCGTTAGTTTTATTAAAGATAACGCTTCTTAAAATTGCAGATAAACTGTTATTTAATTCTATTGCGTATTCGCAAACAGTGTCGTTAAAAGTAACAGATTCAACTGTTACAACGCCACCAAGTGTTACGGGAATAAGCTTATCGGTCTTACCCTTGCCTATTGTTACAGAACGCAACACGGTAGAAAGTCCGCTTTTAATGTCGATTGCTTTATAAGAGTAATCGTCGAAGGTTACGGCTTCAATGGTGGTACAAAAAGCGCCGTTTTTATCGGCAGAGCTTAAAAAGCCTGTGCCGATATTTTTGAAAGCAACGCTCTTTACCATAGAGCCGTTTGTTAATCCGTTATCGAAAATAGCAACCTTTTCGCCTGTTTTTTCATTACCGCTTAAATTTGAAAACTCAATACCAAGTTCTTCTATAACGCAATTACCCTTTGCTGAAATTGCGTAATCCGAAGCGGCGGAACGAATAATTGTGCGGCCCGAACCGCTGCCCTTAATATTTTTATCTTCAATTACAACGGTTTCATCTATATCGTAAACTCCATCGGGAATATAGATTGAAGCGTTGGTCTGAAGCGCCTTTTTAAAAGCATTGGTATCGTCTTTATTATCGTTGGGTATGGCCCCGTACGTTGTAACCTGAACGTAGCCGTTATGTACGTCTTCGGTAGTTCCCATAACTACTACTGAAGGAATCTTTGTATTGCTAAACAGCATAACGTTGGGCAGAACAAAAATCATTGCAACTATAGAACCGATTAACAATACTATTTGGATTATGTTTACTATAAGGAGCACTTTTACCTTTTTCATTTTACAGTACCCCCTAATTCGGTAGATTTAACTACAGATATGTCGCCTCTGGTGGGTAACGACTTCCAGAAGTCATATTCATTTTGCCAATAAGAATAGAAGGCATAGTTTTCGTAAACTATCTGGTAATCGCCGGAGGCATCTTTGTCTCTTTCGAAAACAACAAAGGTTTTAGCCTGCGGCGTATTAAGACCGCGGTTTGAAAGAGAACCAAGCTCTTCGAGCCAACCTTTCTGTCCTTTAATCAAATTTTCATCGGGTTGGTTGACACCACGGAGATTGATGTTACCGATTCTGATTACATCATTCGATTGGCTGTTGCCACAACGTATTACGCTTGAGTTATAGCATCTGATAAAGTTAAGAATGTATGTTAAATCTGCAATATAACCACTTGAATTGTTAGCGTAGAGAATGCCCATATCGTCTTGTGAAATTCCCATACCTTCAAAATGGATTGCGCCGATATTGAAATTCTTCACGTTTTCTAAAAGTAAACCGTAAAGTAAAGGACCGTGCTCAATATTAATCTGGTTAAGAACGGGTCCGTACTCGCTTCCGGTTAAAACGAAAGATGCATCACCGTTAGTATAGCGACCCTGGTTGTTAACATAAAAGTTGCTATATGTGTTACCAACACGGTTATTACATCTCATATCAACACCGCGGAAGCTGAAAAACTGTACTTCAATTGTATCGAACAATACACCGTTACAAGATGAGTTTTCGGGTGCATAAATTGCAGTACCAACCACGTCAATAAATAAGTTCCTTACAACAGAGCCGGCTTCGAGTCCGCGCTTATCATCACCGATTTGCAGGGCAACTCGTTCACCTTGCTTTTCATCTGCGGAAATTAAAGTATTAAAATAGCAAAGATATAAATCTGTTATTGTTGTTTTACCCTTAACGGTTACGATGGGCAAGCTCTTATCTTCATAGTTTGCAGCAATGATAGACACTCCCGAGTTTGCGCCGCGAATAATTTTGTCTTCTATTACAATAGGTTTAGACAAGATAAATTTTCCTGCAGGAACATAAATATTTTTTCCTGTAGCAATGGCTTTTTCAAACGCAGCATAGTCATCTGAATTGTCGTCTTTTAGGGCGCCGAAATCTTCAACATTAACAAAACCATCATCAACGTTAGACACGGTATCTGCAGAAGAAGTCAACGGAGCCAAGCAGCAAATTAACACAAAAAACAAAACGAATACCGTAACGGTTGCTTTGCTTTTTAACGCTTTAAATGACATCTTTGACTCCCCCCTTACCTTGCTTTTTGTTTAACAACTAAATTAATTTCGCGTTCATTAGTTGCAAACTTTTCATATTGTGCCTTAAGTTCATCGGGCGCAACAATGTTGTACCTGTCGATTGTAATATTGAAAGGATTAACGTAGCCGGACTTGCGAGCAATTAAATATTGTTCGGGTTCAGGCTTAAGGTCATTATTGGTACAAACGATATTAAAATCGCCAATATGTACGCTACCCATACAGTCGTATTCATAGCCACGGTACATATTATCGCCAAGTCTTATAAATGACTGCAATTTACCTTTGGGTACGGAATCATAAATATTAACGCTTCCTATAATTGCATTAGTCATATCGAAATAAATAAAGCCTGTGTTATCTTTTGTAAGTTCAGTATTAATTATATTAATATTTGTTGCGCTGAGAGCTTCGCAAATTTCGAACTTTACCGGGGACTTTAACTTACTGTTAGCAATAGTAAGGTCGGTTATTTCGCACTCGGTTTCGCGCTCTTGAAGGTAGAAGCCTGCATTAGCTTCTTTGCCGTTTGTAGAAATATATATGTTTCTGTAAATATTTCCCGTACGGGTTTCCTCCGCCATATCGAAGCCACGGTAGGTAAAGTCTGTTACAGAAATAGATTCATAGGTTACCGAGAATGATACAGCTCCCATTTTGAATTTATCAATTTCTCCCATAGGAGAATATACACCGGTTCCTACGTTTTCGATTTTAACGTTTGTAATTGAAGTTCCTCTTTTAAGAGTTTTTTCCATTTGACCGGTATAAATGGCAACACGCTCACCTGCAAGCTCATTGCCTTTAATACAGCTATCGTCGTAGCGCAAAGTTAAATCTCTAATGACGCAACGACCGCCTGCTTCAACAATTGGGTCACGGTCGCTTTCGTTTTTACATATTATTACACTTTTTTCGGCACCACAGCCTATAAGTGATGAATCCAGAAGTTCAATGGTTTCAGATACTTCGAACTCGCCTGCAGGAATATATATCGCTTTTGATTTTGAGCCCATTGCAACAAACGCGGCAGTATCGTCTTTGCCGTCGTTTGCAACCGCACCAAAAGAGCATACGTTATAATTTCCCGGGTTGTAGCCAACAGGTTTAAAAACCGTATATGCACTAACACTTGTAGTAACAATTGTAACCAAAAGCGCCATAATAAGTATCTTTTTTAAGCTCTTCATTATTGGCCTCCAAATACAAAGTTCAGTGAAACAGAAAAATACACTCTGTTTCACTGCCCTTATACAAGATAAAACTATTTAATTATTTGTTGTAAGTTTCCATAGCTTTAGTATGCTCGTTGATTGCGCTATTGAGTAATGGTGTGTATTCCTGAATAGCTGTTGCCCAAGGTTTGTTGTACCATAACACATCCTTTTGGAAAACCTGTCTTTCGGTAGAAGACCAGGTTGTACCGAAGCCGTCATCAAGAGTAGCTATAATCTCGAATTTTGAGGGGTCGTTCATTTCGTCGATAAGTGCAAAATCTTCTTCATCGCAGCCTGTAAGAGTAGTATCGCGAAGTTGCTGTGCCTTAATTACAACGGGGTCAATTTTTCCGCTGCAAAGACGCCATATAGCCATAAATGCAACTGCTTCTTCGGGGTTCTTCGCTCCCTTTGCAAGCCAACCGCCTGTGCCTCTGCCGGGGGTGTAATACTTATCGGCACCATCCCACTTCGGAGAAGGAGCAAACTCTACATCACCAGCTAAACGTTCGTTCTGCAGATGGTTAGCACCATAATACTGTTCAAACACAAGCATTGAAACCTTACCTTGTTTAAATAAGTCGTAACAGCTTTCAACTGTAGGACGAACTTTGGTTTCAAAGCCTAAGCGTGTAGAATAGTTAAAGAAGTCGGCAAGTTTGGAATTGCTAAGGTTGTTAGAATAGGTGCCGTCAGCGTTTGCTTTAACATAAGTTTCACCTGTTACAAGATGCATTGTTGCTTCATAGCCAACACCGTATTTTGAAACGGTACCTGTGCTATCTTTTACGGTAAGCTTATTGGCATATTCTTCAAGTTTAGACCAGGTCCAATTGCCTTCGTAATATAACTCACGGGGAGTTTTAAGGCCGAGCTCTGCAAAATCGTTAACCCAGTACCATGTATAACCATTGTTAAAGTAAGTGTTGAAATAACGGTAAACCTTTCCGTCAATACGATACTTGTCGTTAACATCCTTTATACCTTCAAATACAGGTTCTGAGAAATCCATATAATCATCCCAAGGTTGTGCAATGTTTTTAACTGCAAAGTTGGGATAATCACGGTCACGCAGAGTAATCATATCGGGAGAGTTGTCGGAAAGAACTAACTGTGCAGCTTTGATTTCAACTTCAGTGTTAAGTGTTCTTATGTACTCAAGGCTAACACCATATTCTTGCTTGAGCTTTTCGTTAACGGTATACATATATGCCGAAGGAGTGGTCAGAACCGAAGGGTCTTCCCAAGTAAGCATATATACCTTGTCGGAATTGATTTCTAAATCTGGAAGTGTGATGGTCGATTCATTAACGAAGCCTTCAGAATCTTCGTTGTTGTTGTCATTTCCACCGCAGCCGATAACGGTTGCAAGCATTGAAAGAACTAAAACTACTGCTAACAATCTGCTAATTTTACTCATAACTGACACCTCGTTTTTAATATTCATAACCTTCAAGAGTACTTAAGTCTATGATGCAAATAGTACGCTTGCCGGTGTGTATACTATCGAAACTGACATATCTGCCCGTCTGGTCGAAACGTGCATGTAGGTCGCAACGGTAATCCACATCTTTATTTGTGTTTATGTAAGACTTATATTTGCCAAGAATTGTATCTGTATTGGTTTTGCTGTCGATAAAATGCAACCATCGGTAGCCGTCTGCATCGGGGTAGCCGTCACCCATAATATATCTTCTGTTTGGCGAATACAAACAGTGAACATCTTTCTTTGGGTTGGGCTCGGGTAATTTTTCTGCCTTATCGGTTTTATCGGTAAACAACCACAACCCATCTTGACGCTCGTTGATATCGTAAGCGCTGAATATCAAAAGTTGTTCATCGTTTTTCCAATGATAATGCGAATGGAAGCCCCACGGCGACATTTCAAAAATGTTTCCGTCAATGTCGGCTGTTAAAAGTTGTGTTCTCCACGATGGAGCGCTGGGGTCTCGGAAATTTCTAAAGAGCATTGCAAAACGATTTGCAGAAGGATTGAAGTTAATATGATTTACAAGCAGCTTACCGTTTGAGAATTCCGAATTGAAATAAGCATCACGAAGAGCTGTCATGGTAAGAATTTGCTTAACTTCTCCTGTTTCTGTATCCATAAGGAACACACCGTCTTCTACGGGTGCTTTATCTTCGAAAAACGGGTCTTTAATACCTGCATAACCGTAACCAGGTCGGAAATCATATATACGTGAAAAATTTAAACAAAGTGCTTTTGTGCAATCTTGCGAAAGATTAGCAAAAGCCATTGGAAGCAATCTTGTTTCGCCGGTTCTGATGTTTTTAATACACGTTTTGTATGTACCGTTATCGCGCACGTTGTAAATTATGTGGTCGTCATCTTTGTACCACTGTAAAAGTGTACCCTGTTGGAAGTTCCAAGCATTTGTTTCTGCGTATTTGATGAACTTACCGGTTTGCAAATCTATTACGCCTAATTCACAAATATCATCAGCTTCAGGAAGTCTGTCTTCGAACGGGGCCTTGTGGCACAAATGGTATCTTCCCGTAGAATCGAACGGTTGAAGGTCATAATAACCAAAGAAATAATGTCCGCCGTCATCCGGGGTTATTATTCTGGCTTTTACTCCACTCTCTTCGATTGCCGGTGGTATTACTTTATTGTTAACATTATCCGACATAGTTTTACCTCCAAAACTTAATACAAGCACTTTCATAAAGAAATCGTACTATAATACTATTTCTTTAAACCAAAAAAGCCTGAACGCTATTCGACTTTTTTAGGAATGCACATTATTTTACACTTATATTATAATAAGACGTACAAAATGCATCAATATCGTTCACTACTCTATAATTGTTAAATACTACTTTTTTGCCGGTTGTTCGTAGCAATTTATTTTTAAATATGTATAATTAATTTATAACACTTAGACTAGAAATCTAAACGAAGGAGTATAGTTATGGGTTTGATTAAAATATGTACAAATTATATACGTCACAGTTGGCCGGAAAAGCCTGGCATGACAATTAATAGGCCCAATGGAATTAGTGAATATCTTTTTCTGCATTTTTGGAACTCCTTTGAAATTGAATTGAACGGCAAAATAATCACAACCAAACCCCATGCTTGCATTATTTACAAGAAAGGCACTCCACAAAACTACCATTCTAATGAAGCATCTACCCACGATTGGTTTAGAATGGTTGGTAACGTAGAAGATTTGCTTAAAAAATACAACTTAGAATGCAATGTAATTTACTACCCCAAAAATTATAGTTTTATAACTTCTTTAGTTCGTAAAATGGAGGTTGAAAGCACAACAAAGAATAAATATCACACTCAGCTTTGTGATATTTATATTAATGAATTGCTTACGCTTTTATCACGCGAAGTGTATTTAGAAAACACTTCCAATACTACTATTAATCCCCAAACTAAAGAGCAACTAAAACATCTCAGACTGCAGCTTTCCCTTCATTATGATAAGCGATGGAATATTTCAAGTATGGCAAAACTTATTAATTTGTCATCGTCATATCTGTTCGCGTCCTATAAAAAGTATTACGGAGTCTCACCCATGCAAGACCTTATTGCCATTCGCATGCAACACGCTCTCACACTGCTTAACGGAACAAATAAGACTATAAATGAAATTTCCGAAATATTAGGCTATCCCAATTCTTCACGTTTTATAAAACAATTTACAAAGAACGTCGGTATTTCCCCTAACAAGTATAGGCAAAGCAATCAAACAAGCCCTGATGAATATATAAACAAGGAGATATAAAATGCAAAACACAAAAAAGAAAATGGAATTAATCATTCACCCACACGAGCTTACCGACCGCTGGATAGGGCTTGCAAAGGAACTTAAACTTGACAGAGTTAGTATTCATCCTGTAGGTGGTATGAGTGCACACGAAACTTTGCAAGAACTGCTTAAAACTATAAAAGACAAAAACTTTCGCGCACAAATTGACAAGCTCACAAATAACGGTATTGAAGTCGGTTATGAGTTCCACGCATTAAGTTACCTGCTTCCAAGAGAACTGTTTGCGGAACACCCTGAATACTTCCGCAAAGACGCTAAAGGTGAAAGAACTACTCACGGAAATTTTTGTTTTTCTAATAAGCAAGCACGTGAAATTATATGTAAAAACGCCGTTAAATTAGCAAAAGAATTATACGGAAGCTGTAACGAATACTATTTTTGGCTAGATGACGCAATGCATCTTGAATGCAACTGCGACGAATGTAAAAAACATTCTTTCGCCCACCATCAGCTTAGCCTTATGAACGAAATTATTACCGAACTTAGAAAAGAAATTCCAGATGCGAAAATTTGTTACCTCGCCTACTATGAAGGGGTTGCAATCCCCGAAGATATTACGCCTAACGATGGCGTTTTCCTTGAATATGCACCTTTTGAACGCTATCTTAAACCTGAAACGTTTGCCTTCGAAGGTGAGTACTTAGAGCTTGTTAAGAACATAATTAAATTCTTCGGCACAGAAAATTCAAAAATCCTTGAATATTGGTACGACAACTCATTTTACTACCGTCGTGCAGGAAATAAGCTTGTTCAATTTACTGCAAATAACGAACAAATTAATGAAGATTTTGAGTTTTACAAAGATTTAGGCTTTGAAACCTTCTCATCATTTGCATGTAATCTATGCGATGAATATGTCAAACTTTTCGGAGAACCCGATTTTTCAGCAGTTAAAAACAGAACAATATAATATCAATTATTTAAACAAAAGCGCTCAACCTGTTATAAACGGGCTGAGCGCTTTTTTCATAAATATTAAATGTTATACCTTACTCGAGACTTCACAGTTCTAAAATGCTATCGCGCATTTTAGCCTGCTTCGACGTTCCTGCTTCGCAGGTTCGCCTCCTATTTCCTGCGGAAATAAAAATAAAAAAAGAACCAACCTTACGGTTGATTCTTTTTTTATTGGTCCGAGTGATAGGCGACTCTGCGTCGGTAACATTTTGACCGCTGCGGCGGTGCCCAAAATATTTTACCTTACTCGAGACTTCACAGTTCTAAAATGCTATCGCGCATTTTAGCCTGCTTCGACGTTCCTGCTTCGCAGGTTCGCCTCCTATTTCCTGCGGAAATAAAAACAAAAAAGAACCAACCTTACGGTTGATTCTTTTTTAATTGGTCCGAGTGACAGGAGTCGAACCTGCGGCCTCTTGAACCCCATTCAAGCGCTCTACCAAACTGAGCCACACCCGGATGCATTATTTAACGCAAATGTGATTATATCACACAAAACACCAAAAATCAAGCATTAATTTCAAAAAACAACCGATATTTTTAATATCGGTTGTTTTGAGATTATTACATACCTTCGAAGCCGGATTCAACAAGCTCTACAAGAGCGTTTAAAGCAGCTTCTTCATCGGAACCGTCAACAATAATTCTGATTTTAGTTCCGCCAACAATACCAAGAGAAAGAACACCGAGTAAGCTTTTTGCGTTAACTCTTCTTTCTTCCTTTTCTACCCAAACAGTAGATTTGAATTCGTTTGCTTTTTGGATGAAAAAGGTTGCAGGTCTTGCGTGGAGACCAACTTGATTGCTGATAACTACATCTTTAACACACATAAACATACTCCTTTAACACAATTATATTGTGGATTGTTATCTATTTTTTCTAATTATACCACAATATATTCATCAGTCAATTGCCAAAATCCAAGTTCTCACAATAGGTCAAACGGCGGCAAATTTCAACCTTTTAATTTGTTGAATTTGCACAACAAGTTGAATAACTTTTATTCATTTGAAACACTATTTCTTTTAAGCTCTTCAAGGAACTGACGCTCTTTTTTTGAGAGTTTTTCTTCATTCAGCATATCGGGGCGTCTTTTATAGGTTTCTTCAATTGCCTTTTCTCTGCGCCATTTTTCAATATTTGCGTGATGGCCCGAAAGCAGCACATCGGGAACCCTTCTGCCCATCCATTCGTCCGGTTTTGTATACTGTGGGTATTCGAGCAGACCGTCGAAATGGCTTTCTTCGGTGAAGCAGACTTCGTCTGCCAAGACACCGGGAAGCATGCGGCAAACGGCATCGGCTACGGTAAGCGCGGGAAGCTCGCCGCCCGTAAGCACAAAATCGCCAATAGAGATTTCTTCGTCTACAATTTCGTCTATCACCCTTTGGTCTACGCCCTCATAATGTCCGCAAAGCAGAACTATATGCGACTTTTTTGAAAGCTCCACCGCTTTTTGTTGATTAAAGATTTTACCCTTGGGGCTAAGATAAATAAGGTGGGGTTTTTCTTCGGTATTTGCATTATAAAGCGAGCAAAAACAGTTATAGATGGGGGCAGCCGACATAACCATACCCATTCCGCCACCGTAAGAAGTATCGTCTACCTTATTATGCTTATTACCCGCAAAATCACGAATATTTACGCAGTTCAGCTCTACCTTTTCGGCCTTTCTTGCGCGGCCAATGATGCTTTCACTCAGCACCGTTTCGCACATTTCGGGGAAAAGAGTCATAATACTAATTTTCATCGGGGAAAATTCCTTTCAGTGGGCTTATAACTATTTTCTCGTTATCTACGTCTACCGAAACAACAACTTCATCGATACAAGGAATGAGATATTCTTTTTCGCCGTCTTTAATATGCCATACGTCATTTGCGCCCGTTTCGGAAACGTCGGACAAAACACCGAGTTTTTTAGAAGTAGCGCTATCGAAAACCTGACAACCGATTAAGTCGCAAATAAAATATCTGCCTTCTTCGAGTTTAGCGTCGTGCCTGTCCATATAAAGCACTTTATTTCTGTATTTTTCGGCTTCTTCTATAGAGTCTACACCCTTAATTTGAGCAATTACAACGTTGCCGTGTGGGGAAGATTTTACAATATTTAAGCTTTGTTTGCCATCTTTATCTAAGTATACCTTTTTAAGACTGCAAAAGAATTCGGGCGTATCGCACCAGGCTTGAATACGCACCATGCCGCGAACACCGTGTGTTCCTACAATTTTACCTGTTTGGAGAAATTTATTTTTCAAAACAATCACCTATATTTTAAAGCATAAAGCTGTAATATAAACTAATACCCCCATTTGAAATGGGGGTTGTTTGCAAAAGCAAAATTAGTCGATTTCAACCATAACCTTTTCGCCGCTACGGTTGGCAGCAGCACGCATTACGGTACGAATAGCCTTAGCTATTCTTCCCTGCTTGCCGATAACACGGCCCATATCGTTTTCGGAAACGTGAAGGTGGTATACGATGATGCCTTCTTCGTTTGCTTCGTCAACGGTTACAGTTACCTGCTCGGGCTCTTCAACAAGGCCTGCAGCGATTGAAACTAATAATTCTTTCATTGGAATTGCCTCCGTTCAATTAGATGATATTGGACTTTTTGAGGAGAGCCTTAACGGTATCGGTAGGCTGAGCTCCGTTAGCAATCCACTTCTTAGCCTTTTCACCATCGATGCTTACAGCTGCGGGTTCCTTAGTGGGGTCATAGGTACCGATTTCTTCGATGAAACGACCATCACGGGGGTAACGAGAATCTGCAACAACTACACGGTAGAAAGGAGCCTTTTTAGCACCGAGTCTGCGAAGTCTGATTTTAACTGCCATTTGAATACACCTCCAAATTTTTAATTATATTTATAATTAAGAGAAAACTCTTGATTAACAAAAATTACATTCCCGGGAAGCCTGGGGGCATTCCACCCGGCATTCTCATATTGCCGAAGCGACGTTTTGCGCCCTTGCCGTTCATTTGTTTGAACATTTTTTTCATTTGCTCGTACTGTTTCATAAGCTTATTTACATCTTCAACAGTAACGCCTGCACCTGCGGCAATTCTTTTTCTGCGGGAAGCATTTAAAAGGTCGGGCTTTGCCCTTTCCTTTTTAGTCATAGACTGAATTATGGCTTCGGTACGAAGCATTGCACGCTCGTCAATGTCTTCGTCTTTGATTTTGTTCATGCCCGGAACCATAGCAAGCAGGCTTTTAATATCACCCATTTTTTTGATTTGCTGGAACTGGTCTAAAAGGTCGTTTAAATCGAACTTGTTTTGTTCAAGCCTTTGGGCCGTTTCGAGCGCCTTTTTTTCGTCGATTTCGGTTTCGACCTTTTCGATTAAGGACAGCACGTCGCCCATACCTAAAATACGGGAAGCCATGCGGTCGGGGTGGAATTCATCTAAATCGTTGAGCTTTTCGCCCACACCTGCAAACATAATGGGCTTGCCGGTTACAGCACGGACAGAAAGGGCCGCACCACCACGGGTATCGCCATCGAGCTTGGTGAGAATAACACCGGTGATTTCAAGAATTTCGTTAAACGATTTTGCAATGTTAACCGAGTCTTGACCGACCATTGAGTCGATAACAAGAAGAATGTTGTCGACTTCAACCGCTTTGGTTATGCGGCGAAGTTCTTCCATAAGTTCGGTATCGATATGAAGACGGCCTGCAGTATCGAGTAACAAAAAGTCGTGGCCGTAATCTCTGGCATAGTTTACTGCTTGTTTAGCGGTAATTTCGGGCTTTTGTGTGCCCTTTTCGAAAACGGGAACACCAATTTGTTCGCCAAGTACCTTAAGCTGTTCTATAGCGGCAGGACGATAAATATCGCAGGCGGCGAGCATTGGGCGGTGGCCCTTTGCCTTAAGGTGTTTTGCAAGCTTTGCGGCGTGGGTGGTTTTACCTGAACCCTGAAGACCGCAGAGCATAATTATAGTTGGAATACGGTTGGCGGTTTTAAGGCGAGCCTGTTCGCCACCCATAAGTTCGGTTAATTGGTCGCGAACAATTTTAACAACCGTTTGCGCAGGGGTAAGGCTTTCCATAACCTTTTCGCCGATGCACTTTTCGGCAACGGTGTTAGTGAAATTTTTAGCAACCTTGTAGCTAACGTCGGCTTCAAGCAAAGCTAAGCGAATTTCACGCATTATTTCTTTGACGTCGCCTTCACGGATTTTACCCTTAGAGCGAAGTTTTTTGAAAACACCGCTAAGCTTATCGGACAGACTTTCAAAAGCCAACTGATTTCACCCCTTAAAGTTTATCTATTAGAACTAAAATTTCATCAAAATCTTTTCTGGCAGCGGCAGATTTTAAAGCCGCTGTAAGCTTGCAAAGGCCAAGCTTTTGTTCAAATTCAAAAAGCTGTGCTTCGCTTCTTTTAACAAAGTCGCCTACGCCCTGACGGGTTATACCTTCGTTTTCGGCAATTTCGGAAAGAGAAAGGTCATTATTATAATAACCGTCGAGTATTCTTTGTTGCTTTTCGGTTAAAAGGTTTCCGTAACGGTCTATTAGTTCGGAAACGTATAAATTTGCAGCCAAAACGAACACCTCTGTCAAGATAATTTCTTGCCTTTGGTATATTACCACACAAAGACTATGTTGTCAAGTATTTTTCTTTACAGTTACCTTTTATAATTTTATTGAAAAGTTTGGGAAAATATAATATAATATTTTTATTAATTTATATAGGATGAAAATGATGCGATTTTTAAGAATTATTTCGGCTATACTGTGTGTTGTTTTGCTCTGCAGTTCCTTTGCCGCCTGCGGTGAAGATTATAAAGACGCCTTTATTTATATTGATTTCGACGCTAAACCCGCAAACCTTGACCCACAGCTTGCAAGCAGTGATGAAGAGCTTACGGTTGTGCGCTCGCTTTTTGATACTTTGCTTCGATTCGACAGGGCCGGAAACATAGTTTGCTCGGGCGCCGATACTTTCACAAAAGAAGGCAACGTCTATACTTTCGAGTTAAATAAGAATTTAAAATGGGTTGACGGAAATCATGTTACCGCACAAGATTACGTGTTTGCCTTCCGCCGTGCAGTTGACCCCGAAACAAAAGCCCCTTTTGCAAATTCTTTGTTTTCCATAGTAAATGCTAAAGAAATTAACTCGGGCAACAAGAGTGTAACCGAGCTTGGAGTCAAGGCGGTAGACGACTATACCTTAAAAATTGAACTCCAAAGTGCAGATTCTGAATTTGAAAAGGTGCTTACAACCGCCGTTACAATGCCTTGTAACGAAGAATATTTTGTTTCGTGCAAGGGCAAATACGGGCTTACGCTCGACACCACCCCGTCTTGCGGCTCTTACTATATAAGACAGTGGCTTACCGAAACAAAGTTTTTAATAAGACTTGCCAAAAACCTTGATTATACGGGTGAATTTGAAGCAAATTCTATGCGAATTTACTTTACCTGTGGCCAAGATAACGCTATTGATATGCTAAGCCTTGACAACACCGACTTAGCATATATTTCAAACGATGAATATTCCGACATTGCTGCGGCCGGTTTTAAGGTTGTATCGGTAGAAGATACCTGCTATACACTGTTTTTAAGCGAAAGAATGGACCCTGAGCTAAGACGTGCATTTTTAACCTCTATTAACAGCGACACCTTTAAAGAAAATTTGCTGCCGAACCAAAGGGTTGCCGAAACGCTATACCCCGAAATTTTGTCGGCATCCGGCGCCGCAAAAACTACAGATTATATAACGCACGACGTGGCTTCTGCTTCGGGTATTTTTGCAAGCAAAACGCTTGAAGGGGTTATTCCTGAAGATATTTCGGTAAAATACCCTGCCGATACTACGGCGCTAAATGTGGCACGTTCTTTAGCGGCTCACTGGCAACAGACCCTTAGCTGTTTTATGAACATTGAAGAAACGCCGATTTACACTATAAGAGATATGTTAAACAGCACCTATTACGATATTATTATCATTCCCTTTTCGGCCCCTACGGGTACGGTATCGGCATATAACAAGAAGCTTGGCTTTAAAGACAGCACCCCTGCCGAAATAAGCGGTCAGCTTTTTGGCGACTACAGATGTTACCCATTATATTATTCTTCACTCAACGTTGCCCAAGGCGCAAAAATTCAAAATTTAGATGAAGCAATGCAGGGCGGAATAATAGACGTTTCAATTCTTATTAAAATGCAGTAAGAAAGCGGTGGCTTTGCCACCGCTTTTAATTTTAGATTATTATGCATACAAGACCGTTACAGCCTTCGTTAATTACACGTTCAACCGTTTCCTGAATGCGGAGTCTTGCATCGCCCGGCATACGTGAAAGCTTGGTGTTAAGGCCTTCGTTAACAAGCTCGAAAAGTGATTTGCCGAAGATATTGGAATCCCAGATTTTTGTGGGTTCATCTTCAAATTCCGAAAGCAGATACTTAATTAGGTCTTCGCTTTGCTTTTCACTGCCTACAATGGGGCTTACTTCGGTTGTGATGTTGGCACGCATCATATGAATAGACGGTGCAGATGCACGAAGTCTTACGCCGTATCTTCCGCCCTGGTGCATAATTTCGGGTTCTTCAAGCGACAATTCTTCGGTTCTTGGCATTACAATACCGTAACCCGTTGCTTCAACTTCGTCAAGGGCATTTTTAACACGCATATATTCTTCTTTAATGACGGCAAGCTCGCTTAAGGTTTCCATTAAATCACGGTCGTCGTTAATTTTAAGGTCAGTATTTTCGGTAATTACCGAATAGAAAAGCTCCCTTGCAACAGATATTGAGTACTCGGCAGAGCCGGTGCCGAGATTTATGTTTTGCATTTTAACGGTATCTGTATTCTTGTTGTCTTGAAGTGCATTTTCAAGACCTATTAAGTCTTTTATTATATTAATGTTCTGGAATACGTTCTTTACCGTTTCGTTAAGGCTGGACCTTAGCCAATGCTCAAGCGGCAATGTATTAATCCAGGCAGGAAGTGTAATGCAGACTTCTTTTACGGGGAACTGATAAAGAATTTTCTTTAAAATTTCTTTAATATCGTCTTCGGTCAGTTCAAGACAGTTAACCGGCATAACGGGAACGCCGTATTCAAGGCTAAGGCGCTCTGCAAGACCTTTTGCTTCGCTTGATTTGGGCGCCCTGCAGTTAAGCATAACTATAAAAGGCTTATCTATTGCTTTTAATTCGTCTATAACACGTTTTTCGGCTTCTTTATATTCATGCCTTGGTATGTCCCCTATCGAGCCGTCGGTGGTAACAACAAGGCCTATAGACGAATGTTCGTTAATAACCTTTTTGGTGCCTATTTCGGCCGCCATATTAAATGGTACGGCCTCTTCGTACCACGGGGTCATAACCATACGCGGATTATCTTCTTCTATGTAGCCGAGCGAAGACGGCACTATATAGCCTACGCAGTCAATAAGACGAACGCTTAAATGGGCATTGTTATCAAGGGTGATGTTCACCGCATTTTCGGGTATGAATTTTGGCTCGGTGGTCATAATGGTTCGGCCCGAAGAAGACTGCGGCAGTTCATCGGTTGCACGCTCTTTAATATGTTGTTCCTTAATGTTGGGAAGCACAAGCACATCCATAAACTTCTTTATAAAGGTAGATTTGCCTGTTCTGACGGGGCCCACAACGCCGATATAAATATCTCCGCCTGTTCTTGCCCTGATATCTGAATAAATGCTGGTATCTGCCATATTAATTCCTCTTTTCAGTTTGCTTTCTATGAAAGTGTATGAATAAGGAATTTGAAATATGACAAACAAAAAACAAACCCTCTTTCGAGGGTTTGTTTTTTATTATTTAAAGTATTTAACGGCGGATTCGAACATCTTCATATCGTAGTTGCCGTCTACGTTCTTATAAAGACCTGCGCCGATACGCTCGCTATGGCCCATCTTACCAAATACTCTGCCGTCGGGTGAAGTGATACCTTCAATTGCACAAACAGAATCGTTGGGGTTGAAGAGAATGTCGGAAGTGGGTTTACCGTCAAGGTCAACGTACTGGGTAGCAATCTGACCGTTTTCGGCTAACTTCTTAACAAGTTCCATATCACATAAGAACTTACCTTCACCGTGGGAAATGGGCACGTTATAAACGTCGCCAACGTTGGTAGCCGCAAGCCAGGGAGATTTATTGGATGCGATACGTGTCTGTACCATTCTTGACTGGTGGCGACCGATTGTATTAAAGGTAAGTGTTGGGCAATTTTCATCGGTATCGATGATTTCGCCGAAGGGCACAAGACCGAGCTTAATTATTGCCTGGAAGCCGTTACATACGCCTGCCATTAAGCCGTCGCGGTTTTTAAGAAGTTCGTTAACCTGTTCTTTAACAGCGCCTGCACGGAAGAAGGCGGTAATAAACTTACCTGAACCATCGGGTTCGTCGCCGCCCGAGAAGCCGCCGGGTATAAAGATGATTTGAGATTCTTTAACCTTGTCGGCAAAAGCGGCAACAGAATCGGCAATGCCCTTTGAAGTCAGGTTATTAATAACGAAGATTTCGGGCTCGGCGCCGGCATCACGCATAACCTTTGCGGTATCGAACTCGCAGTTGGTACCGGGGAATACGGGAATGAGCACCTTGGGCTTGGCCACCTTTATAGCAGGAGCTACACGGTTGGTAGCATTATAAGAGAAGGCCGGAATTTCTTTGCCGTTTCCCTGTTTAATATTTGCAGGGAATACCTTTTCTAACTTTTCTTCGTAAACGGTTTGTAAGTCTTCGGACTTAATGCAATTATCTTTATAGAATACTGCATTTTCTTCCATAGTTACACCAAGGTATTCGCCAACTTCAATATCTTCATTAAGTTCAAGAATAAATGCGCCGTAGTTATAACCGAAGATTTCGGACATGGGAACGTCGTTAGCAAAAGCGAAACCAACACGGTTACCGAAGGTCATTTTCATAACGGCTTCTGCAACACCGCCGTAGGTGGGTGTGTATGCGGCTACTGCTTTGCCCGAAACTATAAGGTCGTTAACGGTTTTATAAACCTCTAACTGAGATTCGGTTACGGGAAGACCGTCTTTGTTATAGTCGGGCTTAATAATAACAACCTTGTGTCCTGCGGCCTTGAATTCGGGTGAAATGATATTTTTAACGTCGTCTGTAGTAACGGCGAAGGAAACTAAGGTGGGAGGAACGTCGATATCTTCGAACGAACCACTCATAGAGTCTTTACCGCCGATAGCGGCAATGCCGTAATCGAGCTGAGCCTTGAATGCACCAAGAAGTGCCGAGAAGGGTTTGCCCCAACGCTTTGCTTCTTTTCGGGGACGTTCGAAATATTCCTGGAAGGTAAGATAAACGTCTTCGAACTTAGCGCCTGCAGCAACAAGCTTTGAAACCGATTCAACAACGGCTAGATATGCGCTGTGGAAGGGGCTCTTTTCGGCAATATATGGGTTGTAGCCCCAAGCCATTAAGGAAACCGTATTGGTATGAGCCTTTTCAACAGAAACCTTGTTAACCATTGCCTGAATGGGCGTTTGCTGATACTTACCGCCGAAGGGCATAAGAACTGTGCCTGCACCGATGGTTGAGTCGAAACGTTCGGAAAGGCCACGCTTAGAGCAAACGTTAAGGTCGGCGGCTAACTTCATATATTCATCAATAAAGTTGTTGCCAACTTCCTTGTCGAACTTTTCGGGCTTAGCGGCCTTAACTTTAATGTGCTTTTCTGCACCGTTTGAGTTTAAGAACTCACGGGAAATATCAACTATAGCCTTGCCGTTCCAGTTCATAACAAGTCTGGGTTCTGCCTGAACCTTAGCAACAACGGTGGCTTCTAAGTTTTCCATTTTGGCAAGTTCCTTAAAGCGTTCAACGTCTTTTGCTTCAACTACAACAGCCATTCTTTCCTGAGATTCGCTTATTGCAAGTTCTGTACCGTCGAGACCGTCGTACTTTTTGGGAACTGCGTTAAGGTCGATAACAAGTCCGTCTGCAAGCTCGCCAACGGCAACCGAAACGCCGCCTGCGCCGAAGTCGTTGCAACGCTTGATAAGTAAGGAAGCTTCCTTGTTTCTGAAAAGGCGCTGAAGCTTGCGTTCTTCGGGTGCATTACCCTTTTGAACTTCTGCGCCGCAGGACTCAAGCGATTCAAGAGTATGAGATTTAGAAGAGCCTGTAGCGCCGCCGCAACCGTCTCGGCCAGTACGTCCGCCAAGAAGAATAACAATATCGCCGTCTTCGGGGCGTTCACGTCTTACGTTTTCGGCAGGGGCAGCAGCAATAACTGCACCGATTTCCATACGCTTTGCAACGTAGCCGTCGTGATAGAGCTCGTCTACCTGACCGGTTGCAAGGCCAATCTGGTTACCGTAGGAAGAATAGCCTGCAGCAGCGGTTGTAACAATTTTACGCTGGGGAAGCTTACCTGCTAAAGTTTCGGAAACAGGCTTTGTTGGGTCGGCCGCACCCGTTACACGCATTGCGGCGTAAACGTAGCTTCTTCCTGAAAGCGGGTCGCGTATAGCACCGCCGATACAGGTAGCCGCACCGCCGAAGGGTTCGATTTCGGTGGGATGGTTATGTGTTTCATTTTTGAAGAGAAGGAGCCAATCTTGCATTTCACCTTCAACGTTTACCTTAATTTTAACGGTACAAGCGTTGATTTCTTCGGATTCGTCGAGATTGGGAAGCTTGCCTTCTTTATTTAAGTATTTAGCGGCAATAGTACCGATGTCCATAAGGTTTATGGGCTTGGTTCTGCCGATTTTTTGACGTGTTGCAAGGTATTCTTCGTAAGCCGCCTGAACGGTAGCATCTTCGAACTCTGCTTCGTCTATGGTGGTTAAGAAGGTGGTATGACGGCAGTGGTCGGACCAGTAGGTATCTATCATACGAATTTCGGTGATAGTGGGGTTACGACCTTCTGTTTTGAAGTAGTCCTGGCAGAACTTAATGTCGTCGTTGTCCATTGCAAGACCGTAAGATTTAACAAAATCTGCAAGGCCCTGCTCGTCTAACTGTAAAAAGCCGTCTAAGGTAGCAACTTCGGTAGGAATATCGTAAGAAGCTACAAGTGTTTCGGCCTTTTCTAAGGATGCTTCACGGCTTTCAACGGGGTTGATAACGTATTTTTTAATAGCTTCAACATCTGTGTCGGTTAAATCACCGTAAAGAACGTAAACCCTTGCGGTTTTAACCAAGGGACGTTCGCCCTGAGAAATGATTTGAATACACTGAGCGGCAGAATCGGCACGCTGGTCGAACTGACCAGGAAGGTATTCGGTTGCAAACACAACAGCGCCGTCTGTATTTTCAACTTCTTCGGTTACAATGTCGAGCTGGGGCTCGCTGAAAACGGTTTTAACTGCGTAATCGTAAAGCTCTTTTTCAATGTTTTCAACGTCGTAACGGTTAAGAAGACGAAGCTCTTTAAGACCTTTTATCTGAAGCAAAGAAACAATGTCATTTTTAAGGGCTTTTGCTTCGTTTGCAAGTTCGGGCTTTTTTTCTACAAATACTCTATATACCATTTTTATACTCCTTATTTTAAGGCATTAATTGCACGCTTACCAATATCGCTTCTGAAATATGCATTGTCGAAAGTTACCTTTGGTACTTCGCCATAGGCTTTATCTACTGCTGAAACAAGGTCGTCGGCTACGGCTACAACTCCAAGCACACGTCCACCTGCCGTAAGCACCTTGTCGCCGTCAAGTTTTGCGCCTGCAACGTAAACTTCGGCCTTGCAGTCTTCGGCAATTTTAATTTCATAACCTGTTTCATACTTGCCAGGGTAGCCACGTGATGCCAACACAACACAGCAAGCGGCTTTGTCCATAAATTCTACCTTTATATTGGAAAGGGTTTCTTCCCTTACAGCCTTCATAACAGTAAACAAATCGGTTTTAAGAAGCGGTAATACAACCTGAGTTTCGGGGTCGCCGAAACGGCAGTTATATTCAATTACCTTGGGTCCGTTTTCGGTAAGCATAAGACCGAAGTAAAGGCAACCCTTAAAGGTTCTGCCTTCTTTGTTCATAGCGTTAACGGTAGGCAGGAAAATGGTTTCCATACAAACCTTTGCTATGTCTTCGGTATAGTAGGGGTTGGGGGCAATGGTACCCATACCGCCCGTATTTAAGCCCTGGTCGTTATCGAGCGCACGCTTGTGGTCCATTGAAGAAATCATTGGAACAACGGTTTTACCGTCGGTAAAGGAAAGCACCGATACTTCGGGGCCGGTTAAGAATTCTTCAATAACAACGTTACTGCCCGATTCGCCGAAGACCTTGTCTTCCATCATAGATTTAACGGCATCTACCGCTTCTTCTCGGGTCATTGCGATTATAACGCCCTTACCGAGCGCCAGACCGTCGGCCTTAATAACCGTTGGAATGGGGGCTGTTTTAAGATATTCAAGCGCCGCATTAACGTCGGAGAAGACTTCGTAGGCGGCGGTGGGAATACCGTACTTTTTCATAAGGTTTTTAGAAAAAACCTTACTGCCTTCAATAATTGCGGCAGCTTTGTTTGGGCCAAAGCAAGGAACGCCGATTTCTTCAAGCGCATCTACACAGCCGAGCACAAGCGGGTCGTCGGGTGCTACAACCGCAAAATCGATACCGTTTGCCTTTGCAAAATCTACTATTGCAGGAATGTCTTTAGCGCCGATGGCAACACACTGGGCATCGTCCTTCATACCGCCGTTGCCGGGAAGTGCATATATTGTTTCAATATCTTTATTTTCTTTTAACTTTTTAATGATGGCGTGTTCTCTGCCGCCGCCACCTACAACCATTATTTTCATTTTAACAGTCCTTTATAATTTAGTTGTTATTAATGGTGGAAAAGGCGCATTCCGGTAAATGCCATAGCCATTCCGTATTTATTACAGCAGTCGATAACTATGTCATCACGAATAGAGCCGCCGGGCTCTGCTATATAGGAAACGCCGCTCTTCTTGGCACGTTCAATATTATCGTCGAACGGGAAGAAAGCATCGGAGCCTAAAGCTACGCCTGTGATGGTATCGAGATATGCACGCTGTTCAGCCATTGTGAAGGGTTCGGGCTGAACGGTAAAGTATTTTTGCCAATTGCCGTCGGCACAAACGTCTTCTTCGTTCTGGTTTATATAACCGTCAATAACGTTATCTCTGTCGGGACGGCCTAAAGTTTCTTTAAAGGGAAGGTTTAAAACCTTATCGTGCTGACGGAGCTGCCAGGTATCTGCCTTACCGCCTGCAAGACGGGTGCAGTGAACACGGGACTGCTGACCTGCGCCTACACCGATAGCCTGTCCGTCTACGGCAAAGCAAACCGAATTGGACTGGGTATATTTAAGGGTTATAAGGGCGATTATAAGGTCGCGCACAGCACTTTCGGGCATATCTTTTTTAGCGGTTACAATATTGGTAAGGAGTTCCTTATTAATTTTGAACTCGTTTCTGCCCTGCTCGAAGGTGATGCCGTAAACCTGCTTCTTTTCCTGTGCATAGGGAACGTAATTGGGGTCGATTTTAACGATGTTATAGGTTCCCTTTCTTTTAGATTTAAGAATTTCAAGTGCTTCGGGTTCGTAACCGGGAGCAATAACACCGTCGGAAACTTCACGCTTAATCATAAGGGCGGTAGTAACGTCGCACACGTCGGAAAGGGCCACCCAGTCGCCAAAGGAGCACATACGGTCGGTTCCACGAGCACGTGCATAAGCGCA
>JAFOCW010000034.1 GCA_017381035.1 Clostridia bacterium
AGCTCAAGCATAATCGAAGTATCGGGCATTGCCATGCCGCGTTCCCATTTGGATATTGCTTTATCAGTGATACTCAGTTTTTCTGCCAACTGCATTTGTGTTAAGTTTGCCTTTTTTCTGCACTCGGCAATATATCTTCCAATTTTAATTTGGTTCATTGCCTGCCTCCTTTCGCATACAGTGTAACGGCTATTTTGCATGAAATACACCCACCATCGGTTTAGTGAGGAGAAGTAAACCGATGGTAGAGTGAAAATTGACCGTCAAATTCAAGTTTATCGAACTAATTATACCATAGAGCCATACATCGTGCAAGTAAACAAAAACCTCTCTTGTCTTGGTAGACAAAAGAGGTTTCCTTCGTGGTGCGGATGAAGGGACTTGAACCCACAAGGTATTTCTACCACTAGAACCTGAATCTAGCGCGTTTGCCTATTTCGCCACATCCGCATATTAAGCTTTGTCGGCGCCGAGTGGCGCCGATTAGTATTATACCTTTTAAGGCTTTAATTGTCAAGCCAAAGGGACGTTATTTGCTGTTTTTTCTAAAACTCAGGTAATCTTCCAGAATCATAACGGCGGCAACGGCATCTACCGTATTTTTTCTTTTTTTGCCGCGTGTATCGTTCATATTAAGAACGGTATGGGCCGAAACGGTGGTACAGCGCTCGTCCCACATTATAACCTCTATTCCTGCCGCTTTAGCAATTTTGGCGGCGGTGGTTCGGCACTCTTCGGCACGGAAGCCTTCACTGCCGTCCATATTTTTTGGAAGGCCTGCAACAATAAGCTCGGCGCCGTATTCTTTAGCGGCGGCCGCAACCTTTGCCACAAGCTTTTCTTCATTATATTCGGTTATAACCTGTTTTGGAAAAGCAAAGGCTTCGCCCTTATCGGACAGGGCTATACCCGTTCTGGCTTTTCCAAGGTCGACAGACATAATTATCAAAATATATTCCCCTTATTTATCGTCGGTGTAAACTTTTTTAATTGATGAAGTGTACTCTTCGGGCAGATGAGATATATCGCACATAAAATCTACCTTAATGCCACTGTCGTCGCAAAAAAGGCGTGTTACGCCCGTATTTGATGCGCCCTGCACTTCGCCAAGGCGCTTAATATCGTCAAACAGAATATAACACATAAGGTTTCTAAGGCAACAGCCGTGGGTAACAATTAGAATGGTTTTACCGCTGTTTTCGGGGTTTGAAACAAGCTTTTGAAGGCCGTTTTTGGCCCTTTCGTAAACTTCCTTCATACTTTCGCCGCCACGTGGCGCAAAATTATACGGCTCGTGATACCAGGCATGCTTTAAATCGGGGTTATTGCCAAAAATATAATCGTACGGTTTGCCGTCGAGCTGACCTAAATTGATTTCAATAAAATCGTTATTGGTTTCAACCGTCATACCCTTTGCGTCGGCCACCGCCTGCGCCGTTTTTTGAGCACGGGTAAGCCTTGACGCATAAATTTTATCAAGCGGAATTTCACGGAAGCGCTCGGCTAAAAATTCAAGCTGACGTCTTCCCTTTTCGCTTATGTCTGCGTCGTGCTGTCCTTGAAAAATTCTGTCTTTGTTGCCCTGCGATTCGCAGTGCCGAACAAGATAAACCGTTACCATTTAGTGCTCCTTCTTTAACTGCCACATAAACGTCTGATAGTCGCCTGCGCCCGAGCCTGCATTAATTCGAAGTCCGTACTCCATAAGCTGAGCGCCGTAGTATTTCTGACCCGTAGTGGCGTCGGTATAAACGGCGTTTGCCTCAAGGCCCTTAACACGTATGGTTGTCTGAAGGTTTATAGCGTGGGTTTTAAGGCGCATTGCGCCAACAATTACGTTACCATCAAGTTCATACTGGAAGGCGGCATAATCGTCGGTGTGGGGATTAGAAAGCCTGAAGTATTTGCCGTTTGCAAAAACATCATAGTTTTCTATATAGAACTTAATGAAGTCTTTAATGTATTCCTTATCGGCATCGGTTAATTCTTCGGGAGCGAGTTCATAACCGAAGGAGCCCGTAAGTGCCAAAATATGCCTTGTTTTCATTGAAACACTGCGGCCGGTCTGAAGGTTGGGGCAAACCGACACGTGCGCCGACTGGCTGCTCATGGGGTAGATAAAGGAAGTTCCGTACTGAATGGCGGCACGCTCTACCGCATCGGTATCGTCGCTTGTCCAGATTTGCGGAGTATAATAAAGCATACCAATATCGAAACGTCCGCCGCCCGAAGCACAGCCTTCGAACAAAACGTTCGGGAAATCGGCCGTAAGTCTTTCGAGCACGCTGTAAAGACCCAACATATATCTGTGATAGTATTCGCCCATTTGGTCTGCCTTAAGGTAGGCCGAGCCAACGTGGGCCATAGTTCTGTTATAGTCCCACTTAACATATTCTATATTTGCGCACTTTAAAATGTTTGCAACGCTATCGTAAATATAGTCGCAAACTTCGGGGTTGGTAAGGTCGAGCATTAACTGCCAACGGGTTTCGGTAGGCTTTCTGCCATTTATTTTCATTGTCCATTCGGGCTTTTTACGGAAAAGGTCGCTGTCGGGGCAAACCATTTCGGGCTCGAACCAGATACCGAGCTTTAAGCCCTTGGAATTAACGTAATCGCAAAGGGGTTTAAGTCCGCCTCTTATTTTTTCTTCGTTAACGTACCAGTCGCCAAGCGAGCAGTGGTCGGTATTTCTTTGACCGAACCAGCCGTCGTCTATAACAAGAAGCTCTACGCCAAGCTCGGCGCAGATGTCGGCGGCGCTTTTAACCGTTTCTTCGGTAAAGGAGAAACTGCAGGCTTCCCAAAGGTTTAAAAGAACGGGACGGCGAGCATCACGGTAGGTGCCGCGGCAAACCCTGTTTTTAACAAGGGCGTGGAAGTTTTGCGAAAGGTTATTTAAGCCGTTTGCGCTGAAGGACATAACAAGTTCGGGGGTAGAAAAGCTTTCCCCTGCGTTTAAGTTCCAACGGAAGTTATCGGGTGCAATTCCGCCCGACATATTAACAACGCCGTAACGTCCAAGGTCGGCCGTCATTCTGTGATTGCCCGAATAGGCAAGCGCAATACCAACCGCTTCGCCGCTGTCTTCGGTGGCGGTGTGGTCGGCAAGAATTAAGAAGGGGTTTGCGCCGTGCGAGCTGGAGCCGCAGTTGGAATAAACCGAAGTGGCGCCGTGGGCAAGGGGTGTGCGCTCGATTTGTCTTTCTTTAGCCCAGGTGCCGTAGTTTGAAATAACGTCGTAGCCCCTGTTATCGAAGGCAAGGTTGCCGCTAAGGGCACGAAGAAGCGTAACGGCATTTTTGCCGCCGTTTGTTATTTTTACAAAACGGGTAATAACGTCGAAATCATAGAAAACCGAATAATAAAGGCGAACTTCAAGGCCGCTTACGCTGTCGGTTGTTATAACCTCTAAGGTTTTAACGTTATCGCCTTCCTCGGCATAGGAAGCAGGAAGGCCTTCTATTTGCGGTTTGCCGTCCTGCAGGTTATAGGCGACAACCTTAATTTCGGCAAAATTTGTGCCGTCGGAATTAAGCACCTCAAGCGCAGGGGCGGTAATTCCGCCGTCGCCAAACACGGGGTATTCTAGTAAAGCATTATCGAGTGTGGGAAGATTACCGCTTATACCCGACTGAAAGTCGCCGTTATAGCGGCACCTTTTTGCCATATAGCCGTGGTCGGCATCCGGTAGCCTTTTTCCGTAATATGTATGTGTAAGCAAACCGTTTTCGTTATGCATTACGTAGCTTGTGTTTTTGGTGTTAAGCTGAAACTGATTGTCTGTTACTACAATAATGTTATTTAGCATAATAGGCTCCTAAAAAGTAATGTTCAAGTAATTATACCATTCTATTGCATTTTTTTCCACTCTTTTTTATTTGATGTTGATATTTTTCTTATTTGTAAGTATAATAAAATAAATATATATTAAAAGGGAGGAATTGTTTTGGACGTTAAACAATTCTGGGACAATATTTCATCTAAAAAAATAGCTCTTTGCGGAATAGGCATAAGCAACACACCGCTTATTATGGATTTCCTTAATAAAGGCGCACGTGTTTACGCCTGCGACCGCAGAACAAGGGAACAAATAGGCGAGCTTGCCGACACTATAGAAGCCGCCGGTGCAGAGCTTCGCCTTGGCGAAGGCTACCTTGACGACCTTGAGGTAGATATAATCTTCCGCACCCCCGGTATGAGCTTCTATATGCCCGAGCTTAGCGCCGCCAGAAAAAAGGGTATTGCCGTTACAAGCGAAATGGAAGTTTTCTTCGACCTTTGCCCTGCTACCATTTTTGCGGTAACCGGTTCGGACGGAAAAACCACCACAACAACCCTTATTGCCGAAATGTTAAAGGCACAGGGTAAAACCGTCCACGTGGGCGGAAATATCGGTAAACCGCTTCTTCCCGAAATAGAGAATATTAAACCCGAAGATTTCGTGGTTGTTGAACTTTCTTCCTTCCAGCTTATTTCTATGCGAAAAAGCCCCGACGTTGCGGTTGTTACCAACGTTGCCCCCAACCACCTTGACGTTCATAAAGATATGGACGAATACGTTGAGGCTAAAAAGAACGTCATTCTTCACCAGAACGCATTTTCAAGAACCGTTCTTAACTACGATAACGAAATTACAAACGGCTTCCGTGATTTTGTAAGGGGTCAGTCGCTTGGTTTTTCAATGGTAAGACGTGTAAGCAACGGCGCCTGGCTCGACCAAAACGGCACCCTTCATATGTCCTACCGTGGAATTGACGCCCCCATTATGTCTAAAAAAGATATTACCATTTTGGGCGACCACAACGTTGAAAACTACCTTACCGCCATTGCGGCCGTCTGGGGTTACGTAAACGCCGAAAACATACGCAAGGTTGCCCGTGAATTCAAGGGTGTTGAGCACCGTATTGAATTTGTAAGGGAAAAGGACGGCGTTAAGTATTATAACGACTCTATTGCTTCAAGCCCCACCCGTACAATAGCAGGTCTTAAGGCCTTCGATAAAGAGGTTATTCTGCTTGCAGGCGGTTATGACAAGCACATTCCCTTCACACCTATGGCGCCCTATGTTACCGCCAAGGTTAAACTGCTTATTCTTTGCGGTCCCACCGCCGACGCTATTGAAGCGGCCGTTAAGGCCGACCCGCACTACAAGGTTGGCTACCCCGAAATTATAAGGACCGAAAATTTAGAACAGTCCATAAACATTGCGCACGAAAAAGCAGTTTCGGGCGATATTGTAACCCTTTCGCCTGCCTGCGCATCCTTCGATGCCTTCCCCAACTTTGCGGCACGCGGTAAATTCTTTAAAGAAAAGGTTATGGCTCTTTAATGAACACAGAATTATTACAAAAATTATCTTGCTCCGTTTGTATCGGCCATATAGGAAATGCAAAAGAAATTGCTAAGGCCGAGCTTCAAAAGTACGCCGACGTTTCCGATTTTGGCCAAACGGGACTTATTGCAAAAATTAATAAGGGTAAAAGCAAAACTCTGCTTCTCGATGCCCACATCGACGAGGTCGGCTTTATTGTTACGGGCATTTTAGACGGTGGCTTCCTTCGTGTTGCCGCAGTTGGCGGAAACGACGCCAGAATTTTGCCCGCAACACCCGTAACCGTTCACGGTAAAGAGGCCGTAACGGCTGTTTTCGGCTCTACCCCACCGCATTTATCGGGCGGCGACAAGGAAGTAAAGGCTCTTGACGAGCTTGTGCTCGATACCGGACGCGGCGATATAGAAAATATAGTATCTGTAGGCGACCTTGTAAGCTATAATACCGAATTTGCCGCCCTTGTCGGCACCAAGGTTTCGGGCAAATCGCTCGACGACAGGGCAGGCGTATTCTGCCTTATAGAGCTTGCCAAAAGGGTTTATAACAAAGACCTTGACTGTAACCTTATTATTGTGCTTTCCGAAGCCGAAGAGCTTGGCACAAGGGGCGCAGTTACCGCCGCTTTTCACTGCGAAGCCGACGAAGCAATTGCACTTGACGTAAGCTTTGGCGATGCGCCCGATATTTCACGTGAAAAGTGCGGAAAATTAGGCGGCGGCGCAATGATTGGCATTTCCCCCGTTTTAAGCCACGCAGTAACCACTCGTCTTACCGAAATTGCCAAGGCAAAAAATATTGCCCACCAGTTTGAAGTAATGGGCGGCAGAACTTCTACCGATGCCGACGTTATAAGTGTTTCAAAATCAGGCATACCTACGGGGCTTTTATCTATTCCGCTTCGAAATATGCATACCCCGTGCGAAGTTATTGACACCGCCGATTTAGAAAGTGTAATAACCCTTCTTGAAGAATACGTTTCAGGGGGTGGCAACCAGTGAAAAATCTGCTTAAAACACTGTGCGACATTCCTGCCGTATCGGGCAGAGAAGATAAGCTTCGTGAATTTATTATTAACGAAGTAAAAGATTTTGCCGAATGTACCGTTGACCCAAGCGGCAACCTTATTTGCTTTAAAAAAGGCAAAAACCGTGCCGTAAAAAAGGTTATGGTAGATGCCCATTTAGACGAAGTCGGCATTATTGCATCATTTATTACGGCTGACGGTTTTATAAAGTTCCAAACGGTTGGCGGAATAGATACCGCCGTTATGCTTGGCCGCCGTGTTGTTTTTGAAAACGGTGTTTTGGGTGTCGTAAGCCTTAAGCCCGTTCACATGCTGTCGGCCGACGAAAAGAAGGTTATGCCCAAAACCGACAGCCTTTATATTGATATTGGCGCAAAAAACAAAGAAGAAGCCGAAGAAATGGTTTCGGTTGGCGCAACCGCAGTTTTCTGCAGCGCTCCCCAATTTTTAGGCGAAAACCTTTTGGCCCGTGCAATTGACGACAGGGCAGGTGTTGCCTGCTTAATTAAGCTTCTTAAAAGCGAAGCCGAGTACGATTTTTATGCTACCTTTACGGTTGGCGAAGAAATTGGTCTTCGTGGCGCAAAAACCGCCGCTTACACCGTTTCACCCGATGCCGCCGTTATTTTAGAAGCCACAACTGCGGCCGACCTTTACGGCGTAGATGCCGATAAAAAGGTTTGTGTGCTAGGTGGCGGCCCTGCCATTTCTTTTATGGACAGGTCCACCCTATATAATAAAAAGTTGTTCGATTTTGCAAACGCTTTGCCCGTAAAGCACCAGGTTAAAGAGTACGTTTCGGGCGGCAACAATGCAGGTGCCGTGCATTTATCGAAGGGTGGCGTTCCCACCATTACTGTTTCGCTTCCCTGCCGTTACATTCACTCCCCTTCCTGCCTTGCAAATATGTACGACCTTGAAGATATGTATAAGCTGTCTGCTCAGCTTATTACTTCCCTTTGCGGCGGTAAGGTTTTATGATAAGCCTTGAAAACAAAGCGCAAATACCCTACACCCCAAAAATTTCATTTATGCAAACGGCCTGTCTTATTTCGGCATTTAGCGGCTCTTCCCTTGCGCCTGACCTTTGGGTGCAAAGGGTAAACGGGCGGCCAAGTGCCGTTATTTCACGCTATGGCGGCAGGCTTAACATAACGGCCGACGGCGCAGATTTTGCCGAAATTAAAGAATTTATAAGGGTTATTGGTTTTTCGGAAATTTTTACCGAAAAAAACACCGCTATTAGTTTAGGCTTTGATTCCTTTTCGGAATTTGCCGTTTTAAAAAAGACGGCGCAAAAAATTGCCGAGCAGGGCACGCAGGTTTCACTTTCCGCCCTTTATGGTGCCTTAAAGCTTGGGGCGGACGGCGAAATTACCCTGCCCGAATTTGAAGCCTTTGCGCCCGACGTTTCGCATAGGCTTCGGCACGGCGCCGCAACCGCCGTATTAACTTCTTTTGGCGGTGCGCTTGCCTTTACAAACAAGTTCGGCGGCATTATAAACGGCATTTCGGTTAACAGCGCTGCCCGTGGACATGGGCTTGGAAGCAAACTGCTAAGCAGTATTTGCAGCACTGTTTGCGGCGAAATTTTTGTTTGCGCAAACAAAAAAACAGAAGAATTTTATATTAAAAACGGCTTTACGCCCTGCGGCGAAGCCGTAATTATACGAGGTTAAAATGAAGGAATTTTTTAAAATTGACGAAAAATTGTTAGAGCTTGATATCAAGGCAAAAGAGCTGTGCCGTGATACCTTTGCCGAAATCGACAGAATTTCGGCGCATAATCAGCACAAGGTGCTGGCAAGCTTTATTAATAACCGTGTAAGCGAGGCCGACCTTGGTGTATCTACGGGTTACGGCTACGGTGACCGTGGCAGAGATACGCTTGAAAAGGTTTTTGCCGAATGTATGGGGGCCGAAGACAGCCTTATTCGCCACAATTTTGTTTCGGGCACACATACCCTTGCGGTTATGCTTTTCGGTGTGCTCCGCCCGGGCGACACAATGCTCTGCCTTACGGGCAGACCCTACGATACCCTTATTGGTGTGCTTGGCATAGACGGCGAAAGCGACGGCTCGCTTAAAGATTTTGGCGTAAACTACGAAGAAATTGCTTTAAACGAGGAAGGCCGACCCGATACCCCAAAAATCAAAGCTACCCTTAAAAATAAGTTTTACAAGGTTGCCTACATACAGCGAAGCCGCGGTTATTCACTGCGTCCTTCGCTAACGGTGGAAGAAATCGGACTTCTTGCCCGTGCGGTTAAGGAAGTTTCCCCCGAAACCTTGGTGCTTGTTGATAACTGCTACGGCGAATTTGTTGATACGTCCGAGCCTTTGTCGGTTGGCGCAGACCTTATTGCAGGCTCGCTAATTAAAAACCCAGGTGGCGGAATTGCCCCCACGGGCGGTTATATTGCAGGCCGTGCCGACCTTGTTGAAAAGTGTTCTTACCGCCTTACCTGTGCAGGTGTGGGCCGTGAAGTCGGCGCTTCGCTCGGCCATAACCGAGAACTGTTTATGGGTCTTTTTGCCGCACCCCACACGGTTGGCGAAGCCTTAAAGGTTGCAGCCTACGCCGGCGCACTTTTTGAACTGCTTGGTTACGAATCTACCCCAAAATACAACGCTAAGCGTGCCGATATTATTGAAAGCGTACTGCTTAAAAATTCCGAAGCGCTTATTGCCTTTTGCCAGGGTATGCAAAAGGGTGCACCCGTTGACTCCTTTGTTACGCCTGAGCCTTGGGATATGCCGGGTTACGACGACCCCGTTATTATGGCGGCAGGCGCATTTACCCTTGGCGCTTCCATCGAGCTTTCGGCCGATGCTCCGCTTCGTGAGCCCTATGCCGCCTGGCTTCAGGGTGGGCTTAACTTTGCAAGCGGTCAGGCAGGGGTACTTCTTGGCGCACAAAGTATGATAGATAAAGGAATTATTAAACTATGAAACTAATTGCTAAAGACAAGGTCTTTTCGCTTCATTCCCTTCCCGACGGGTTTTTATATTCCTATTTGGTTGAGCAGGAAGGCGAACAGATTACCGTCGGCTATAAAATGGTTACCTTTTCTACGGGTAAAATTTCCAACGTTACCAAAAATATTTATATGCTTACAAAATTCGGCTCGGCCTACAAAAGCTTTATAGGTAAAATTAAAAATTACCTTACCTGCTTTGCCATTCCGCTTGAAAGCGGCGACTGTTTTGTAATTGAGCTTGACGGTTCGGCCACCCTTTTCGGCGCCGAAGGCGAAGAAGTGTGGTCGGGCAAGCTGCTTTATAAAAAGAGCGCCCCCGGCGGCGTTGCGGTAAACGGCAACACTATCTGGATTTCCTATACCGACAGCAACGTGCTTATACGTTACGACCTTAAAACACTACGCCAAGAACTTCGCATCGGTGGCGAAAAATCCCCCTTTATAAAACCGACGGGGCTTTTCCCTGCAGGCAGTAAAATCTTTATTTGCAGTAAAAACGATAACTGCATCTGGAAGATGGACTGCACAAACTACACCACCGAAGTTTATTACAATTTCGACGAGCCTGTTCGGGACTATAAGTTTATTACTAAATATGAAATTGTAGTTTTAGCTTCGGGTGTGTATCTGTTGTAGGTGTAAGGTATAAGGTTTGTAGGGCGGCGCCTTGGTGCCGCCGTTTTTAAAATAAAAAAGAATAAATAATAAAGAAGAAAAAAGGTGTCGCTTTGCGACTTATATAAAATCGCACCGTAGGTGCTCATTTTTTATTATTTTTTCTTTATTCTTTCGTTTGCGTCGCAGACACCTTAATTTTGCCGTAAGGCAAAGCATCATTCGGCTAAGCCGAGCATCATACGCCTGTGGCGTGCATCGTTTCGCCAAAGGCGAACCTTAGTGCACCGCAGGTGCGGCGCGTCGAGATGATTCCCCTCATAGGGGAAATGTCCGAAGGACAAAAGGGTCTGGGCGTAAGCCGTACCGTCGCGCCCTACACAACTAAAAAAGGATGAGCGAAAGCCCATCCTTTTTATTTTAGTTTAAAAGTTTTTTGTTTGTCTTTTTCGAACAGACCGTAATCGGTTACTTCTACTTCAACGTCTTGGCTTACAGAGTCAAGTCTGTAGGCAACTTCGGCGCCATAACTGACCCCGCCCTTTACGTTTTTATACATATCTTCGGTGTCGTAATTACATTCACGTGGCAGTTCATCCATATATTCGGTAAGGCTTACGCCGTTTTGGTAAACGTAAAAATCGCCTTCTAAGCTTAGGCAGGTGGGCTCTTTACCCTTATTGGTAAGCAGGTATTTTACTATTATTACGTCGTCGCCGTACCGGTCCTTACACAAACGGTAGCCTTCTATTTCTATTTCGGCCTTGGTGCCCATTGTGGCATCAAGAATTATGCCGCCGGTAATAAGCGGTAGGGGTGAAAAAATAAATACTGCAACTAAAACTGCAACAACTATTAAAACAATATGTCCTTTTTTCATTAAAACACACCCTTTTGCTGTTTTATAACCTTATTTTAGCACATAACGCATCAGTCTTCAAGACGGAAACTGCAGGTTTCAGATTTAAGGTTTAAGGTGTACGTCGCAAAGCGACTCCTTAATTTATGCGAAGCATAACCTTCATGCACCAAAGGTGCCCTTCATTATGCGAAGTATACCATCATACGCCGAAGGCGTGCATCATTGTTCCAAAGGTGCTGAGCCTTTCAGCCAATTTATTATGGTTTTTGCGACCGAGTCTAAAACCCCGTCTTCGTAAGGGAGTTTAAGACCTGCCGATAAAACAAGTTCTTCGAAGGTTTTTGTGCCTGCGCCGTCTACAAAGGCTAAATATTTGCTGAAGGCCTTTTTCCAATCTTCAAGCGACAATGAAAAGAACTGGAATGCCACCGCCTGCGCCATACAATAATCAATATAATAAAGCGGGTAAAGGTAAATGTGCAGTTGGTGCTGCCAGCCTGCGCCCCTGCTGTAAAAGGGTAAATCGGTAAGGTTTAGGTGGGGGCGGTATTCCTTTTCAAGCTTAAGCCAGACTTCGTTTCTTTCTTGTGGTGTTAAATCTTCGTTCTCATACATAATGTGCTGGAATTCGTCTACCATACAGCCGTAGGGTATAAAGTTCAAGGCGTCGGCGGTGTGGTAATACTGATACCTTGCGGTATCTTCACCGAAAAAGGCCTTATGCCACGGGGCCGTTAAAAATTCCATAGACATTGAATGCACTTCGCAGGCTTCAATGGTGGGCGAAGCGTAATCGGGTATAATGCCCTTTTTTGCCGCCCTGAAATATGCGAAGGCGTGGCCTGCTTCGTGGGTAAGCACATCTACGTCGCCAGAAGTTCCGTTAAAGTTCGAAAAAATGAAGGGGGCCTTATAAAGCGAAAACTCGGTGCAGTAGCCGCCGGGTGCCTTGCCGTCCTTGGAAAGCAGGTCGTAAAGCTCGTTTTCGCTCATAAACTCAATAAACTCTGCCGTTTCGGCGCTCATTTCCTTATACATATTTATAGCGGCGCTAAGCAGTTGGTCGGAGTTTCCCTTGGGGGAAACGTCGCCCTCCTTAAAAATTACGGCGTTATCGTAAAGGTGGAGCTCGTCTACGCCAAGCCTTTCCTTTTGGGCGGCTTTAAGTCCGGTTACGGCAGGCACAATATACTTTTTAATCTGACTTCTGAACTCGGCCACCTTTTCGGGTCCGTAGCAGTTGCGGCCAAGGCGGTCGTAACCCATTTGAATATAGTTTTCGTACCCGAGCATTCTTGCCTGACGGTTGCGCAGCTTAATAAGGCGGTCGTACAGCGAATCGAACTCGTCTTTATGGACTTCAAAAAATTCGGCATCCTTTAAAAAGGCCTTTTTGCGCACCTCACGGTCGGCCGACATTTTGTATTTTGTAAGCTTTGGAAGGGGCAGGGTTTCGCCTTCCCATTCCACCGTAGCCGAAGCAAAAAGCTTTTGATATTCCGACTGCAGTTTGTTTTCTTCGCTTGAGAGTTCAATTATTTCACTGCTGAAGCAACGAAGCGAAATTTCGGTGTTTTTAAAGAGCAGGTTGCCGTAATGCTTTTCGAGTTCTTGGCGGAAGAGTGTTGCCACCATGGCCTTTGAAATACCCTGAAATGCGTCGGTAACCGAAGGACCCACTTCGTCGAAAAAGTTGTTTTCACCGTCGTAAAATTCGTCCTTGGTATTAATTGTGTGGCGCACGTAGGCAAGGCTTCCTGCCGTTGAGTATTCTTCGCTAAGGCGGCACACTTCATCGTAGGCCGATATTATTTCGGCGGCAGTTTTAGCGCCTTCAATTCTTTCTTTTAAAACTTTAAGTTTTGCCTTTAAGCCTTCGGTATCGGGACGGCTGTAGGGCATATCGCAAAATTTCATAATTATCACCTGTTTATATTATACTACCAATGCCGCATCTTTAAAAGATTGATTTTTAAAATATTTTGTGCTAAAATACATTTACTCAGTCGGTTGGACGGCCGCGAATGGCATTTTTTGACCATTTGAGGAAAGTCCGGGCATCATAGGGCAGGGTAACGGCTAACGGCCGCCGAGGGCAACCTTAGGGCTAGTGCAACAGAGATATACCGCCAACTTGTTTGGTAAGGGTGGAAAGGCGAGGTAAGAGCTCACCACGGGAACGGAAACGTCTTCCGTCTGTAAACCCTACCTGATGCAACACAGAATGAAACTATACATTTGCCCGATGTGTTTCGAAATGTGGCTAGAGCCTGCAGGCAACTGCAGGTCGAGATAGATGGTCGTCAGGAAGTTTTACTTCTATACAGAACCCGGCTTACAGACCGAGTGAGAGCCCAAGTTTTTTGCTTGGGCTTTTTTTATTTGCTTTAATGGCGCAAAACCACACTTTCTTTACCGCTACACCTTGACAAAACCCTTCAAATATGATAGCATATTAAGGTAAATTAACCTAAGGGGGTTACATAAATGGAAAGAATTAAAACCTTATCTTCAAGAAATCTTGAGGCTTCTGCTAAAACCGGCGGTTGCGGCGAATGTCAGACTTCTTGCCAGTCTGCTTCTAAAACTTCTTGCTCTGTTGCTAACCAGAAGTGCGAAAAGGCTAAGAAATAATTAAATTTTAATAAAATAGCCGCAGAAATCTGCGGCTATTTTTCTATGGAGTTGTAAAATTTGATACACGCATATAAACTGGGCGGTTATAATATTGTGCTTGACGTAAACTCGGGCTGTGTGCACGTTGTCGACGAGGTTGCCTTTGATATTATTTCCGATTACGATAAAAAACCGCAGGACGTAATTATTGCCGAAACCACCGCCAAGCACGGCGTTTCGCGCGAAGATGTTCTGGCCGTTTTTGATGATATTGAAGAACTAAAAAAAGACGGCAAGCTGTTTACCGAAGATAAATTCAGGGCTCTTGCCAAGGAATTTAAAAAACGTCAGTCGGTTATAAAGGCGCTTTGCCTTCACGTAGCACACGACTGCAACCTTGCCTGCAAATACTGCTTTGCCTGCGAAGGCGAATATCACGGCCCCCGTGGCCTTATGTCCTTCGAGGTGGGCAAGCGTGCGCTCGACTACTTAATTGAACACTCGGGCACCCGTAAAAACTTAGAAGTAGACTTTTTCGGCGGCGAGCCGTCGCTTAACTTCGAGGTTGTAAAGCAACTTGTGGCCTACGGACGTGAAAAAGAAAAGGAAACGGGCAAAAATTTCCGCTTCACCTACACCACCAACGGCATTATTTTAACCGACGAAATAATGGATTTTTGCAACAAGGAAATGAGCAACGTTGTGCTGTCGCTTGACGGCAGACCCGAAGTCAACGACCGTATGCGTGTAAACCGTGGCGGCAGTGGCTCCTACAGCACAATAGTACCGAAGTTCCAGAAGTTTATTGAAAAAAGGGACGGCAAAGATTATTACATTCGCGGTACCTACACCCGTTTTAATAAAGATTTTGCGGCCGACATTCTGCATATGGCAGACTTAGGCTTTAAAGAAATTTCCATTGAGCCTGTGGTTGCCGACCCTGCCGCACCCTACGCTTTAAAAACCGAAGATTTGCCCGAACTGTTAGAGCAGTATGAAATTTTGGCAAAAGAAATGATAAAGCGTGAAAGACGCGGCGACGGCTTTACCTTCTACCACTATATGATAGATTTAGACGGCGGCCCCTGCGTTGTAAAACGTGTTTCGGGTTGCGGTGTCGGAACCGAATATATGGCCGTAACGCCCGAAGGCGATTTCTACCCCTGCCACCAATTTGTTGGCAATCCCGACTTTTTGCTTGGTAACGTGTGGGATGGCGTTACAAATGCGGCTGTCTGCGACCAGTTTAAAAACTGCAACATCTATTCCCACGAAGAGTGCGATACCTGCTTTGCAAGAATGTACTGTTCGGGCGGTTGCGCCGCAAATGCCTACAATTCTACGGGAAGTGTTACGGGCGTATACAGCCTTGGTTGCGAGCTTCACAAAAAACGCATTGAATGTGCCATTATGATTAAAGCCGACGAAGCTTTTGGGGGTAAGTAAAAATGCTTAAATACATTTTTCCCTTGTCCTACCCCAAAAAAAGCGTTCTGCGCTCGGCAATAGGCTACTTTTTAGTTTACTTTTTGTCTTCGCTTGCCAAGGGCACACTTGTTTACTTTTTCGGCGAAGGCACGGCCCTTGGAAACCTTGGCGGCTACATTTCGCTTATAGCCACCGTTTACATTTTTATAGGTCTTTTGCTTTTATGCTTCGACCACCTTAAAATAGGAAGAAAATAACACGAACTCCACGCCAAACGGTGTGGAGTTCTCTTTTTATTTCTTAATAAACTGGTGGAAGGCTTCGTAAAGGCCGGTTGAAGCAAGTCCGCTTACAAGACCTGCCAAAATTACTTCGGCCGATACTTCCATATTAATCCAGATATTTAGTCCTGCGCCCAAAACACCCACAACGGCCGGTATAAAGCGGTCGAAGGTATCTTTGGCAATTAAGTTTTTAATTATGTAGCCAACGCAAAGGCAGATACCTACCACTGCGAAGACCATATAGTCCTTTAAAAAATCCACTATTGCGTTCTCCTTTCAAGGTCGGTTATGCGGTGGTTCATAACCTTGAATTTTTCGCCGAAAAGGTTGTTTTCTTCTTCAAGCCTATAGGTTCTTTCAATTATGCTTCCAAGCCCTTCTACCTTCTTTTCAAGCTGTTCAATTCGGTATTGCCACACCTTGTTCGATAAAAGGGCTCCCAAAAGCGAGCCGAGCCCCGAACCGCAAAGTCCGATTACCGCAACTAAAACGGCTTCGCTCATTTTTGCTCCTCCCGAACAATTGCGGAATAGCCCTTACTTTTAAGCTCCTGCGCCAAGTTTTCGGCATTCTTTTTAACCCTGAAGGCGCCTACTTGCACACGGTAAAGAGTATCACTCTGCACGGCAGGCTTTTTTGTAAGCCCTGCCCTTTTTACAATTACTTCGGTAATGGCCGCAGCGCAAGAGTTTGCGTATTCTTCGCTTAAAATTACGGGAACGTCGGTGGCGCTGTCCATAAAGCCGAGCTCTAAAAGCACGGCAGGCATAGCCGTTGCCCTGCACTCGTAAAGGTTTGAAGAAGCAAGCGGCGTTGCACGGTTGCCTTTAAGCCCCGTGTGCTTTATTAAAGCATCGTACAAATCTTTTTGCCATTCGAGCGTAACGGGGTTTTTGGTTTTACCGTAAACGTAAGCGACAATGCCACCGCCCTTGCCGCCCATAATACCTGCGTTATGGTGAATGGAAATATAAAGTTCGGCGCCAAAATTATTGGCGGCCGCCACACGCTCTTCCATTGTAATTTCCTTTTCACCGTTTCTGTCGTCGGTACGAAGGAGTGAGTAGCCTTCATATTCGGCCAAAAGCTCTTCAACCTTGTTTGCTATGCGGTTGTTCAGCACCCATTCCCTTGTTTCGTTAGGGTCAAGCTTTTTAAGGCAGCGCTTGCCTGCAGTATACCTGTAGTGCCCTGCGGTAAGTGCAATTTTAAACATTTCGCTCCTCCTCCTTTATTTTTTCAACAAAGGTGTTGTATTCTTCGAATTCATCTGCCTTTAACACCCTTTGGCGAAGAAGAGCCAGCTCGTCATCGACCGAATATTTTTCACGTATGCGGCAAACTACCCTTTGTTCGTAGGGTATTTCGGCCGTAGATTTTTTAATTTCTGCTTTTTCCTTTGCAGTCATATCTCTGTAAACTCCGTTTTCTAAAACTCGCATTATTTTGCTCTCCTTCCGTATAGTTTGTATTTAAAGCCGATTGGCATAACGTCTGCCGCGGCATAGCAATAAAGCTGAATGGAAGAAACGGTTTTTTTGCCGTTGGCCGCCGTTCTGAAGGGGGTTACTCCCCTTACGTTCACCGCCGCCGAGCCTGCAGGCGCCGCCTGAACATAAAAGGTTTCCCATTCGTAGCCGTTGAATACCGAAAAGGCTTTAGAGTGGGTTTCTGCGCCTGCCACCATTGTTGGAACCTGCGCAACAAGTCGGTTGTTAATCTTTATTGTTGTATAATTCGACTTTAGGTTTGCAGGACTGTAAAGATAAAGACTTATAAGGTCGGTAAGGGCTAAGGGATTGCCGTCTTTATCTTTATTTATAAGAATGGAATTCACCGCTTCGGTAAGCTCGCCTTCGGCAATAAGCTCTAAACCGTTTGGCATAAGCGCGTCTACCGCCTGGGCTACCGCCGTTCCGCTTTGGGCGTTTTGGCTCGTCGGTGTATAAACCGTATCTACTGCGGCATCCTTGCCGTCGGTACCCCTTTCGCCCTTTTCGCCACGGTCGCCCTTCTCGCCCTTTTCGCCCACGGGGCCTTTGGGGCCTACGGGACCCATTTTGTAGTCAAGGTTGTTCCATTCGGTTTTGCCGTCGCCTATTTTAAGCCAACGTCCGTCTGTCCCGTCCCTTACAACCGAAGCTTCGCCCTGACGCAGCACAGGGTTTTCTTTTTGCCAATTTTCAAGGGTATCTTCCCTATAGCCAATAACCGATTGTAAATATATTTTTTTACCCATTTTTTCACCTCTTATTTCCATTTGCCGAAGGCCTGCAAACAAATTCTTACCTGCGCTTCTTCGGTGAACTGCTCAAGCGACAAAATGTAAATTGTGCCGGTGCCCGTTTTTTCGGTGTTGCGCTTTGTTGCAAGGAAGTTTGCCCCTTCGTCTTCTACCGAAACGGTAAGGTTTGGTGCGCCAATAAACCCTTCGGGGAAAGCAACCGAGCTCACAGGTGCGTAGTAGTGCCCGTTTGCCCATTCGTTTGTGGGGGTAATGGTGGCTTCAAGTGTGCCAAAGCATTTAAAGGTACCGTTCGGCCACTTTTCATATTGCCAGATACCGTCGGTGCCGGTTTCTACCGTTTGGGCAGCCACACTTTCCCTTACCCCTTCAATTTCGGCCAAAATGTCGGCGGCGGTGGTATCAAGCTCGCCCAAAAGGGCTTGCTTTGCGCCGTCTACCGCAGCAGTTATGCCTGCGGTTATTGCCTTGTTCTGAACGGGGTTTTCACTTATTTCCGAAAGGTTTTCGTCAACCACCATAGTTATTTCCGAAGAAGTTGTGGCATCGCCGCCCGAAAATACAATGGTTGTGCCTTCGGTAAATTCAAGTATTGTCTGGCGGTTTTCTTCCAAGATTTCCTGACTTTGCTTTAAATGCCTTGCCGTCGTCTTTGCCGAAGAAGCCACAACCGCCGCCTTGGCATCAATGTTTTCTTCAACTTCTTTTGCCTTTTCTTCCAAGGCTTCAACAATTTCGGCCGCCTTATCGGAAATTTCTTGCTTTGCATCTTTTTGCGAAGATGCAGGCATACCTATTGGCGACGGGGTAAAATAAAGCTTTATTTGCGCACGGCAAAGCTCCTTTTCGCCGTCCTTGCCAACAAGAATTCGCACAACTAAAACCGCATCAAGACCCGAAGACGTTACCTTATCGGTTAAATAGAAGGGCGAAAACAGATTACCGCTTGTTCTGGTTTCACTGTATGCCAGCTCGCCCGAAGATGTTACTGCATCTATTTTAACGGTAACTGCCTTGCCGGAGTCGATATACGATTCAAGTTTTGTCATAAACTCTTCGTCGGGGATAATGCATACGGCGGTTGCCTTGTGCTCACCCTGAATTCCGCCGCACTGACTGTCTTCAGGGAATACGCCGTCTGAGCTAAGGGTATAGTTTATTATTTTTTCCACTTTTTCACTTCCTAACTTTTTTCGTTTTGCTCGGTTACAATTCCGAAAACGGTAGTTTTTCCTTTAAAAGAAAGCTCGGCCGTAAGGCTTTCGCCTGCGGCGCCAACGTAAAGCTGAGCCCTGCCGTTTTTAAAGTCCGTCTTTCTTTCGGCCACCTTTTTTTCGCCTTCAAAAACCGTAAGCCCTGCCTGCCGTCCGCTTCCGTCCACAGTTATTTTGTAAAGCCGCACGGGTTTTCTTTTGGCGCTTTTAAGGCTTACCGAAATTTTGGAAGTTACCGCTTTTTGGCAGCCATAATATTCATTCATCAGGCAAAAATCGGTCTCGCCGCCGTAAAGTGCCGGGTACAAAAGGTAATCTTCGCCGTTTTGATACCCAAAAACAAAAACCGAATTGCCAAGATAGGAAAAGGCACCTGCTACACCGTGCGGCAAGGTCCACATACCTTTTATGTAACCGCCTGCTCCCTTTTGTAAAACGGCCGCCTTGTTACCCTTTAAAAGAATATATTTGTCCTTTTGTACGGTAGCAAAATCAAAGCCCTGTTCGGTTTCGGCAACTTTTTCTACCTTTGCCTCACCGTTTACCGCCCACACGGAATTATCTTCGCCCTGAAACAAAACGCTACCCGAAAAGCTGTGAAAGGTTGAAGGCTTTGGGGCGGCGGCAAAATCGGCCGTCTTGTTTAAACTGCACACCGTTTCGGAAATTTCGGTCGTTTCACCAAGAAGTGTAATTTTCTTGGCCGCCGTGGTGGTTTCCACCTTTGCCGAATACATTTCGCCGTCCTTAAAGGCCAAAAGCTTGCCGTCCTTATGGGTTGCATAGATTACCGGCTTTTCGGCATCGCCCAATGCGTTTGAAAGATTTTCGGGGAAATAGAGCGGCTCGCTCGGTGAATTAAGCGAAATCAGCGACGGCGACATAAGATTGTCGTAAAACACGGTGGCAACGTCTTTGCCGAAGGGCATACTGCCGTCGATGGTGCTGCTTGCCCTCATAGACGAAATCTTTTTTCTGCTTTCGGTGTCGGTTTTGCCTGCATTTACGCAAATGTTGTTAATCTCCCCCGTAAATTCGGGCGACCAGCGGGCACCGCTCTTCATTCCGAAATACATTCTGCCAACCGGACGGTCAAGGTAAAGAATAATTGTGTTTTCGCCAATTTGCACTTCCCCCGACTGTCTTTCGCCTTTTGCAATTTTAAAGGAATAATTTTCACCTTTATAAAGCATACTTACGTCAATTTGTTCGTTATCAAGCCGTGTAAAAGGCAGTGAAAAGGCAAAGGACATACCGTCGGTTGTATATGCGGCACGAAAACGGGTGCCAAGCAGATTTTTGCTTTCGGGCATTATGGGGGCAGGAAGCCCTAACTCCTTACCTTCAAATATTAAGGTGTGGTAAGATTCGCCCCTGCCGTTTGCCAGAACAAGCGGCGCATAAATATCGCTGTCGGAAAGCATTGCCCAAAAGCTGTTGTTGTTATCAAGCTCCCTTATTTCAATAAAATCGGGCATAACGTTATACACCCTTCGCACCATAAGGTAAACGCCGCGCCCTTTTGTTGGGCGACCTTTAAACACGGTAAACGATACGGGGTAACCGAAGTCTTCACCGTTCGACGAAAATTCAATATTCCCGAGCAATTTGCTTTTACCGCTGCTCGATATAAACAACATTCGGTAGGTTACTACACCTTCACGGTTGTCGGAAATAAGTATCGCTACCCTGCCGTATTCACCGTCTAAAAACATATAGCAATCGGTAATTTTAAAGGTGTTTTCGAAGTCTTCGCTGCCGTAAAGCTTAAAAATCAAATCTTTTGGCGAAAACGAAAAGCCCTTACGGTTTTCAATTTTTCCGCCGCCTACCGAGCAATTTTCAAGCACCGCATTCTTAAGGTCTTCGGCAGGGATGTAGGTTGTTGTGCTTGTGTTCAGGCCCTTAAATATCACTACTGCTCACCCCCGGGTATTACGTTTCTTACCCTTTCTACCTTGCATTTCACTTCCGAAAGCTTGGCGGTATATATTTTTGACATTGCGTTTCGGCTATCGTAGTCGCCAAGTGCGTTCGCAACAAGCGTAGCCACCCCGAAACGAAGCGCCGAAAGGTACTTTGCCGAAGAAATACCAACAAAATCTGAAAGGGACGAAACGGGTATAAAGCCAAGCTCGGTAATAATTTCGTTTAAAAGCGGCAAACCAATTATTTTAAGGTTTTCGTCAAGACCCGAAAGGCCTAAAAGCCTTGCCGCATCTTCTAAAATTTTATAGCCGTTCATTCTTCTTTTCCTCCCTTTTAAGCTCTTCAACCAGTTCGTCGGCATCGGGCACGGTGCCTGTGGGCAGTCTTTTAACAAACTGCGCCGGTGTAATTGCGCCCTGCTCCAAAAGCTTGGAAAGCGCCGCAATGCCTTCCTTTTCGTTCCTTGTAATGCCTTCGCCTGCGGTTGCAGTTACGCTTAAAACAAGGTCCTTATACCGTGCGGCGTCAAACGGAAAATACCAAACGCCGTTTTTGTCGGTAATTTTAAGGCAACGCTTGCCGTACATTGTAAAGAAAAACTCTGCCCAGACGGTCGCAATGTCCGACACAAAATCGTAAAAGCGGTTTTTAAGGGGCAATAAGTAGCCTGCCGCCGCATCACGCAGCTCAATAATAGCCGAAGTGTTTGTGGCTTCAAGGTCGCCAAGGGCGGCTTCGTTGGCACCGCACTGGGTAAGGGTATTGTAAATTAAGTTATTAACCGACTGGTTATAGCCCGAAGAATAGTCGGGCGGATTTATAAACCTTACAGCCGAGCTTATTTCTTCCCCTGCGCCGTAAACCTTAATTATCTGACCGGGGTCGTTGGTAATTTCGCCGCTTACAATATCGCCGTTTACAACCATTAAGGGCATACCTGCCGACATTGCCGCCCAGGTTGATGCCGTAATCATACGGTTTATGGCTATCTGGTTGGGAATTATATAGGTAATTTCGCTGTCGCCGTAAATACAGCCGTCCCTTCTTTCCCACACAAAAACGGAAAGTGGGTAAAGCGAAATTCCCATTGAAAATTCGGGTCTTATAACGGTGTCTTCGGTAACCCTTGTGGCAAAAACCTTAATTTCGCCGTTTTTAAGTGGCGCTTTATAAAGCTTGGTAAACACCGTTTGCTTGCCGTCGCCCTTTGCAATAAGTCTGTTTACGGTGCTTTTAGGGGCGCCGAATCTTGCCGCTTCGGCCGCAAGATAAGCAGCGCTTTTTTCTTCGGTTAAAATAATATAAGGCTGATTTTGCACCGAAGACAGAGTCGGGTCGCCGAAATATACGTCTTCCACCTTAATTCGCTCGGCCACAATATCGCCGAGTATCTGCTTGCCGAAGGGCTTGTCGGCATAGAGCCCTGTTTTAATATCGGGGTCAAAATAGGTGTAAACAATGCCGGTACCCTTTACAAAAGCGTCCTTTAAGGCTAAATCTATAACCGAAGACAGCTTTACACGGCTTTCGGTTGTTCGTTTATAGGAATTAAGGGCAGAAACCAGCATTGAAATTTCGTTTTCCGATTTAAGCGGAGCGTAAATACAATTTTTACTTTTGGCAAGCTCGGCCATTTCCCTTTCGGTAAGTTTTTTGCTTTCAAGCGTTTCAGAAAAGCCTTCGGCAGTATATTTAACCGATACCGACGAGCCTATAAGCTGGGCAATTTTGTATTCGCCAATTCTTTTAATAACGTTGTGGCGCACAAGGGGACGCTCGCCGCCTACCGCCGCACCGTGCCATTGGTCGCCCACAAAAAAGCGTTCGTTTATGCGGCCCTGCTCGTAAAGTCCGTGTTTTCCTATGGAGGACTTAAAACGTCTGGCCGCCTGATATTCGGCCACTATATTTTCGGGACTGTTGTTCAAAAAAATTCCTCCTTTTTACAAAAGGTGCCGAAGGCACACGTTTCCTGTGCCCTCGGCCCTTGGCCCTTGGCCTTAAATTACTCTACCGTAACGGTTACAACGTCGGACTTAACAGTATTGTTAGCATCGGCAGTAACAGAAACGAAATAGAAGTGTTCGCCTGCACCAAGGTCTTCGGGGAGCTTATAGGTGCTGTTTGTTGCGCCTGCAATTTTAGCGGCACCCCTGCCCGAAGCGGTTTCGCACTTATACCACTGGTAAGAAAGTGCATCGCCTTCGGCGGCTACGGTAAGGCTTTCGCTTACTGCGCCTTCGGTGGTGTTAACGTCTTGGGGCTGTGAAGTAATGCTTACAGGTGCAGAAATCCACGCCCAGATGCAGTCGGTTGCAGACTGCTTTACAAATACGTCGTAATAAAGGCGGTAATCGAACTTGTAAGCATCGGCAGAAGTGTTCTGCTCGGGCGAGAAGACTCTCATCTTTTCGGTCTTCTTAACAAGGTGTGCGGCGGTCTTGGGAAGAACAAGCATAAATATTTCGTTTGCGCCGTCGGCAGGCTTAAAGCCGCCTAAAGCACCTGCAGAAAACTTATACGCAGTCTTCATACGCTCGCTTACAACGGGAATAAGCGCAACACCGTTAATAGACTTAACCTTTAAGTTTACTTCGCCCTGCTTGAATTCAGAAACGGTAATCATACGGGTAATTTCGTCGGATGCCATAAGTGCGGCGTAAGCGTGGGAATCAACGAAGCAAACAAGCTCTTCGTCGTAGCCTGCTACCGACTGAACCTCGTTTACAAGCTTTGTGAAAGCATCGTAAGGTGTAGCCATATCGCCGTTTAAAAGGTTGCCCTTCTGCTTTGCAATGGTGCCAAGCTTAGAAAGAACGTAGGCATCACATTCGGGAACAACCTTGGTGCGAACGTATTCGCCAAGAATTTTACCTGCAAGGGATGCAATACCGGTTTCGTCCATATCTTCACGGTCAATTTGTAAAGAACGGGCACGGTCCATAGTCATTGTGTAGGATGTGTTCTGTACGGTAACTGCGCCGTTTTCAAAACCACCCTCACGGTTATAATCGGTAAGACCTGCAAATTCCACGTCGGGAATAATTACGGTCTTTGCGCCAACAAATTTTGTGCGAAGCGCATTGTCGGCAAAAAATGCAGTTGCGCTTTTTGCAGTGAACACCTTATCGAGTTCGCTTGCATACATTTCGGCAGAAGCTAAAGAATTAATAGACATAATTTTCTCTCCTTAAATATAATTTTTTATGACCACAGACTTTTAATAAATTCTGCGTCTGCGGTGTGGTTTGTGCCGCAAGATACTGAACCAAGGCTTACTTCCCTGGTCACAGCTTGGCGTGCTTCTTCGCTTTTTGCGGCAAGGTTTCTTTTGTGCTCATACAGCAGGTACTCAAATAACAGTCCTTTTCCACTAATTTCTGCGGCCGCTTTGACTTCCTGCGGTATGGCATCTTTTTCAACTTCGGGGAAATGCTCGGCAAATTCGGCCATTTCATCGGGCTTTTCGGGGCTTAATGTGTCTAACAGTGCAACAAGCTCGCTGTCGGCGCTGTACTTTTCCTTAAGCGAACCGATTTTATCGTTTCTGCTTTCACCCTTAAGCCCCCTTACAAATTCCTTTAGGCCTACTCCCTTTTCTGCAGAAAGGGCTTTAAGAATTTCGAGCTCTTCTGAAATGTGGTCGAGCTTCATTCCCTTTTGTGCAAGTGTTGCCGCTTGTTCCAAGGTAAGCTTTTTGGTTTCCTTATTAAACTTAACCTCTAAAAAAGCGTTATCGTCGGCGGACTTCGGTGTGGTGGCCTCGTCCCCCTGTGAAAAGGTGTTTTCTTCGGGCACGGGTTGTCCCGAAGGGTTTTCCTTTATCATTTCTTCCATAAAAATACTTCCTTTCTTTTTTCACGGCTTTCCCGTTTAGCCTCCCTTTAAGGAAGGGAGGGGGACCAACGTAGTTGGTGGAGGGATTGGCTTTTTGAGCCGAAGGCTCTCCATTCCCTTGGCCCTAATTTATTGGTCGGTACCGTCGTAGTTTAAAAAATTTAAAATTTCGGTGTTAAATTCGGCGGTTGGTTTTGTTTCCGCCGTCGGCTCTTCGCCCCTGCGCTTAAGGCTTCCCGTAATGGCGCCAAGGGCAAAAATAAGGGCGGTATAAACCAAAATAATGGCCGTTATCATACGTCCCAACCCCCTTTCATTTTGCTGTAGCTTGTAATTTCGCCGGCGCCGCCCCGTTTAACATCGTAAAAGGCGTAGCGCATGGCGTCCATTAAGTGATTGTTGCAGTCCTTCGGGGTATTTTCGGCAGTTTTGTCCCAACAATAACTGCTAAGCTCTGCCACCGTGTTTTTGCATTTGGGGTTAACGGTTATAAAATATTCACTTATATTCATAATTCCGTTAATAATGCTGTCCTTACCCTTTACCGACGGTAAAATCCGCACTATTCCAAGCCGTTTTAGGTCGTCGTTGCTTTTGGGCTCGGCGCTGTCGGCACGAATGCGCTCCTTGGCGTAACCCTTTTCCTTTATGGCGGCGGCAATATCGCAGTTAAGCATACGTTTTTTGTAAATTTCATCGAACACGTATATCTCTTTTGTCTTTTTGTTAACCTTTAAGGCAATAAATGCCGTCGGGTCGGACGTATAGCCGTAGTCAAGGCCGAAAAAGGCTTCCCATTCGTCAGAGTTTGTGTCTTTAACCCCTTCGCACCAATTTTCATATACAAGCCCGTCGGTTATACCCCACTCGCCAAGCCCTGCAACCCTGTACCGTCTTGGGTGCTCGGCCTTCAGTTTTTCGAATACTGCGTGGTCGGTGGCATCTAAAAACTCGTTTACAAGGTAGTTTGTGGTAAAGGTATCGGTATCGTCCGACCTTTTATCGAAAAATCTTGCCTTTAACCAATGCTTTTCGCTCCACGGGTTGAAGGTTATGGTCGTTTGCTTGAAAAGGGGCGGCGGCAAAGCGCCGCGCGGCACCGATAAATCAAGCTTTTCAAAATCTTCAAGGCTGTCAATTTCAAAGGCTTCTTCCACCCAAACAAAGTTTAAATACCCCTTTTCAACCGTTGTGCCTGCAAGCTTTAATACGTCGTCAAAGCCACGGAAAATAATTTTTTGCCCCGTTGGCAGATAGGTCATCTCCAGCGGCGAGGTATTGTTTTTAAAAAGGTGGGCAACCCCCAACTTTTCCTGCGCCCATTTAAGCTGTGCAAAGGTGGAGTCCTTGTGGGTGTTCATAACCGCACGCACAACAAGCAGATTACTGCCGGGGTATTTCAGCAGGCGGTATATGTGGTTCAGTGCGGTGGTTGCGCTTTTTTTGGAAGCCTTGCCCCCTTTTAGCACACGGTACCGCTTTTTCGAATTCCAGAATTCGTCGTAACCGCCGCCCACCGCCGCACTAAGTGCTATTTTTGATATCATCTATAAGCACCACCCCACTAATATCTTTATTTTCGGGCTCTAAGCGCAGAAAGATTTCTTTAAGCGCCGCAAGGTCGCCCTTGGCCGCCTTTTCAAAAAGGGCGGCGGCAAGAAGGGTAAGCTTGGTTGGGTTTTTAAGGGTTATTCCCTTTTCCGTAAGGTCGGCCTTTTCACTTTCGCTAAGCTTTAGCGAGGTTATTTTTTTAAGCTCGTTTTCTATTCCTTTTGCCAAAGACTTACCGCCCCCTTCCCGTTTTTCTGCCACTAATTTTAGCAACAAAAAAACCGCCCCACCACGACATAAATCGTAGTGAAGCGGACATTCTTTTAGTGTGTAGGGCGCGACGGTACGGCTTACGCCCAGACCCTTTTGTCCTTCGGACATTTCCCCTATGAGGGGAATCATCTCGACGCGCCGTTTTTAATTAATCATCAAGTTCGGGGTTGGTTGCGGTTTCAAAAATTGCAAGGGTTTCGCCGTCGGGCTTTTTGGTAAGAAGCGCAACTATAACCGATGCGGCAAGGCCTGCTAAGAAGCCGGGAATAAGCTCGTAAATTCCGGTAGATGCCGAAAGACCCGTAAAGAGCCAAACAACGTCTACAACGGCGCCCGTAACAACACCTGCTAATGCGCCCTGATAGTTAAAGCGCTTCCAGAAAAGTGAAAGTATAACAACCGGACCAAATGCCGAGCCGAAGCCTGCCCAGGCATTTTCAACAAGGTTCATAATGGCTTGAGCACCACTTCCCTTGCTGCTTGCAATAAAGTAGGCAATAACAGCAACAATTACAACAACTGCTCTGCCAATCCACATAACTTCTTTATCTTTAGCGCCTTTACGAATAAGGGGCTTATAAATATCGGAAGTAAAGGAAGACGAAGCAACTAAAAGCTGGCTGTCGGCGGTAGACATTGAAGCCGCAATTATTGCTGACATTAAAAGACCTGCAAGTACGGGGTGGAAATATTTTTTGGCAAGCTCAATAAATACCATTTTCTGACTGCCGTCGGCTAAAATTTCGGGGCCTAAAATCATACGGCCAAGAATTGCCATAACGCTTACTGCGCCAAGCGCAATTACAACCCAAACAATAGCAACTGTTGCAGCGGTATTAACTTCTTTTGCCTTACGAATAGACATAAAGCGAACAAGAATGTGGGGCATACCGAAGTAGCCAAGACCCCACGCAAGACCCGAAGCAATATCTTGCCAGGTTGCTTCGAAGGGGGTGCCAACGAAGGCGCAGGCAACTTCTGTGGTGCCGTCTAAATATGTATAGGTTTCCTTTAAATATTCGGGGTTAGCATCGCCCGAAACGGCCGCTAAAATGGGAACGGCAAGAACAGCCGCAAGCATTAAGAAGCCCTGGAAAAAGTCGGTCCAGCAAACAGCCTTAAAGCCGCCCATAAAGGTATAAACAAGAATAATTGCGCCGAATATAAGCATTGCAACGCCCTTATCAAGTGTGGGGAAAACGGTTGTGAAAACGTCGGTACCTGCAACGAAGGCCGATGCAACGTAAACGGTAAAGCAGACAAGGAAAATAAGTGCGCAAACGGTTTGAAGCACGGTTTTTCCGCCGCCGAAACGGTTGGAAAGATATTGCGGTAAGGTTATGGCATCGCCCGATGCCTTTGAAAAGCGGCGAAGTCTTTTAGCAGTAAAAATCCAGTTAGCCGCAGTACCTAAAGCAAGACCGATACCAATCCATACTTCACCAAAGCCAAAGGCTAAAATTGAACCGGGAAGGCCCATTAAAAGCCAGGCCGACATATCTGATGCCTGAGCGGAAAGTGCGGTTACCCAAGGGCCCATATTTCTTCCGCCAAGGAAGTATTCTTTTTCTCCGCCGCCTTTCGACTTAAAGAAGAAAACGAAACCAATTGCAAGAACTACAAGGAAATAGAACGCAAAGGCAACTATATGCCACATTTGTTTTGTCATTTAAAACACCTCTTAAATATTAGTGAATGGCTGTTCCTGCGGGAACCGAATCGTCCACAAAAATAACCTTACAGCCACATTCTTCTGCGGAAGCCGCAATAAGCATACCGTCTGACTTAACGCCCGAGAATTTAGCCGGCTTTAAGTTTGCAATAACAATAATCTTTTTACCTACAAGCTCTTCGGGTTTGTAGTCGTTCTTAATGGAAGAAACAATTACTCTGCCCTCAAGGCCGTCGTCTAAGGTAAGCTTTAAGCAGGAATGAGATTTTTTAATTTCTTCTGCCTTTAAGATTTTGCAAACACGCATATCAACCTTATCGAAGGTATCAATTTCAATTTGTTCTTTAATGGGGTCTGCCTTGGGAGCAGCAGCCTGAGCTGCGGCTTCGGCCTCGGCCTTAGCCTTTTCGTCGGCTTCCTTTTCGGCATCGGTCTGGTCGTAGGAAAAATCAAGCAGCTTTACATAGCGGTCTTTTTCAACTGCATAAAGGAAAAGGTAAAGACGTGGGCCCTGCTCTTTATCTATAAGAAGCTTGTACACGTTCTTAAAGAACTTGCCCTGAATTGCCTTTAATGCCTTTGGCTCAAGGTCTTCGCCGTAGATGCGCTTGGGTATAGCGTAAAGCTCGCTGTTGAGGTCGTCAAGGCTATAGCCGTCGGTAGATAAATATTCGAACAGCATTTTAACAGCCTGCTTTTCCTGCTCGTCAAGGGTGGCGTAAACTTCGAAATTGCGTGTTAAACGAAGCTTATTAACACTTTCGGGCGAGCACTGTTCAAGCCAGAAGCGTGCACGTTCAAGCCTTTCCTTGAACTGTTCATATTTATAAGGAGTACCGATTTTTTCGAACACGGTTTCAAGCATGGGAATATTGAAGTCTACAATAGAACCTAAAGAAACTAAAAGTTGCATTGAAACGGTTTCTGCTGTTCTGCCTTCAATAAGCGCGCCTTCCATAATGGAAGAAATGTGCTCGTCTGCACGGCCTTCGGTGTAGGCCGACATCATACGGTCGAATTCGAAATACTGACGTAAAATTTCGTCATCGAAGCAGAAGTTAAAGGCCTTTGTAGGCTCGGTTTTAGAATAAAGCCATAAAATAATTTCGGGGTCGTAAAGCTTAAGAAGGGTATCGGGGGTAAGGTTAAGACCCGAAGAACCCGACATTTTGCCGGTTGTGCCCTTTATACCAATAAATTCGTAACCCTGGAAAATGGGTGCTTCAAAACCGAAAATCTTTTCGGAAATAATGCGGCTTGTCTGGTAAGAGCCTGTGGGAGAAGCGTGGTCTTTTCCGCCCGGTTCGAAGTCTACGCCTTCGTACATCCAACGCATAGGCCAGTCTATTTTCCAGGCAAGCTTGCAGTTAAAGTCGGTTTCAAAATTAAAGGTGCCGTGATGTCCGCATTCGCAGGTGTATTCTGCTACTGTGCAGTCGTCGGAAAGGCTTGTAATTTTGGTTGTATCTTTACCGCAGTGGGCGCAGTAAATGCCAACGGGGTAATAGTTCTTTCTTTCGTCTTCGGTTGCATCTTGGGTACGGAAGGAATCGAGTATATCGAAAATTTCTTCACGGTGCTTAAGTGCGTGAATAACGTGTTTTGCGTATTTTCCGCTTCTGTACTGGCTTGCCTGGTAACGATAGTCCATATCTATACCAAACCTTTTAATAGAAGCTTCAAATTCGTTTTGGAAATGCTTTGCGTAAGATTCGCAACAACCGAACGGGTCGGGCGCATCTACGTAGGGCTGACCAATATATTTTTCGAAGCCTTCGGTAATGGCGGCAACGTTTACGGGCACCTTACGAAGACGGTCGAATTCGTCCCAAGAGAAAAGGAGCCTTGCCTTTTTGCCCATTTTACGAAGGGCCTTAACAACAAAATAGCTTGTTGCAATATCACGGAAGTTACCAATATGAATTGAGCCGGACGGGGAAATACCCGCAGCGCAAACGTATTCTTCCTTGTTAGGATTACGGTCAATAATCTTCTTTGCAATTTCTTCTGACCAATGCATAAAACACACCTCTGAATTTTAAAACATAATAATTTATTATACATATATTGACAATTTTAGTCAATACTTTATTGAACTAAACAGAACCAATGGCAACTGTTACCCGTGCCAAAGGCTACTAATATAAATGCGTCGCAGACACATTAATTTATGCGAAGCATAACCTTCATACACCGAAGGTGCCCTTAATTATGCGAAAGCATACCATCATACGCCTAAGGCGTGCATCATTCATCTGCTTCGGCCCTGTCGGCCACTATATACCGTGGTCTTGCCTTTGTTTCCATATAAATTTTACCGATATATTCGCCTATAACGCCAATGCACAGAATTTGTGCGCCGCCGAAAAAGCAGATAATTGCCACAAGGGATGCCCAACCTGCAACGGTGGAGCTTAAAAAATAGGAAATAACCGACCAGATTATACCCACCACGCTTAGCGCCATTACAAAAATGCCGAAAGCGGTTATAAGGTGAATGGGTTTAACCGATAAGCTTGTTATGCCGTTAAGCGCAAGCTTTAGCATCTTGCTAAGCGGGTAGTGGCTTTTGCCCGCAAGTCTGACGGTTCGGTTATAATAAACGGTTGCCGTTTTAAAGCCCACAAGGGTAACCATACCACGAAGGTAAAGGTTAACTTCCTTAAATTCGGCCAAGGCTTCAAGCGCACGTGCCGACATTAAGCGGTAGTCGGCGTGGTTGTAAACCGTTTGTACCCCAAGCTTTTCAAGCAGTTTGTAAAACAAATGGGCGCTTCCCCTTTTAAACTTGGTATCGGTTTTACGGGAAGCACGCACACCGTAAACAATATCGCAACCCTTTTTGTAGTGCTTAAGCATTTCGTCCACGGCGTTAATATCGTCCTGCCCGTCGCAGTCTATGCTGACCGTAACGTCGCAAAGCTCTTTTGCTTCCATAAGGCCACCGAGCAGTGCGTTCTGGTGCCCCATATTGCGACTAAGCGATATGCCTGCATAGTGCTTGTTCATACTGACAAGGTTTTTTATAATTTCCCAGGTGTTATCGGACGAGCCGTCGTTTACAAAAAACACACGGCTTTGGTCGCTTATTTCGCCTGCCGCAACCAACTCTTCAATTTTATTTAAAAAGGTTGGTGCGGTAACCGGCAAAACGGCCTCTTCGTTATAACACGGTATTACCAGATACAGTTTTGGAGTCATTCTGTTCTCCTTTTAAATGCCGAACAGTTCTTCGGCATTTTTTGCGGTTACTTTTAAAACTTCGTCTACACTGACGCCCTTAATTTCGGCAAGTGTTTGCGCCACGTAAATTATAAGGGCCGAATGGTTTGTTTTGCCACGGAAGGGCTCGGGCGCCATATAGGGCGCATCGGTTTCAAGTAAAATCTTTTCAAGCGGAATTTCCCTTGCAACTTCCTTTAAAACCCTGCCGTTTTTAAAGGTTAACACTCCGCCAACGCCAATATACATTCCAAGTTTTACAATTTCTTTTGCCATTTCTACACTGCCCGAAAAGCAGTGTACAACGCCACGTGGCTTGTGTGTTTTTAAAATTTCCATTGTGTCGGCGTGGGCATCACGGTCGTGCACAATAATTGGAAGGTCGGCCTTTTTTGCAAGCTCAATATGCTTTACGAACTCACGCTGTTGCCTTTCCTTATTGTCGGGGCGCCAATAGTAATCGAGCCCCGTTTCGCCAACGGCTACAACTCGCTCGGTTTTAATTATTTCATAAAGGCGGTCGTAATCTATTTCGGTATCGTCGGGAATTTCGCTTGGGTGGAAGGCTATGGCGGTAAAGCAAAAATCGTACTTGCGGCTAAGCTGTAAGCACTCTTCAATTCTTTGGTAATCGGTGCCGCAGTTTACAATTTTTTTAACACCGTATTCCTTCATTGCCTCTATTATTTCATCCCGAAAGCCGTCGAACCGTTCGTCGTTAAGGTGGGCGTGGGAATCTACAATGCTGTCTTTAGGTGCCCTATAGGTTGGGAGCTCAAACATTATCTTACCTTTGCCCCCGCAGGTACGCCTTCAAGGAAAATAACCTTTACGTCGTCTTCGCCTGCATCGGCGGCAAGTATCATACCCTGCGATTCAACACCGCAAAGCTTTGCAGGCTTAAGGTTTGCAACAACTACAACCGTTTTGCCAATTAAGTCTTCGGGGGTGTACCACTTAGCAATACCCGATGCTACGGTACGGGGTGTACCGCTTCCGTCGTCGAGTGTTAATTTTAAAAGCTTTTTAGCCTTTGGAATGGGTTCACAGTTTACAATTTTAGCAGCACGAAGCTCTACCTTCATAAAGTCTTCAATAGAAATTTCGCTTATAGTAGCAACGTTTTCTGCCTTTTTGCTTGCCTTTTCCTTAGCTTCGGCTTCGGCGGCAATTTCGGCTAAAGCCTTTTCGGCATCTATACGTGCAAAAATGGGGGTGGCTTCGCCAACCGTAAAGGTGGTAACTGCGCCGAACTCTAAAGCATCGTTATCATTACCGATTTGCGCCTTAATTTTAGCGGCGGCTTCGGGGGTAATGGGGGCAAGAAGACGTGAAATAATTCTTATACCTTCAAGCAAGGAAGCAAGTACCGCTTCAAGATAATCTTTCTTTTCTTCGTCCTTGGCAAGTGCCCAGGGCATAGTTTCGTCTATATACTTATTGCAACGCTTCGCAAGCTCTAACACAGCGGCGCAGGCATCGGCATTGCGGTATAAATCCATTGCCTTTTTATAATCGGCCACGCACTGCTCTATGGTTTTAATAAGGTCAAGGTCGCACTCGTTTTCGTACTTTTTGTAGGAAACGGTGCCGCCGAAATACTTGTTTGTCATTGCAACGGTACGGTTTACAAGGTTGCCGTAGGTGTTTGCAAGGTCGGAATTGAACTTATTTATAAAGCTTTCGTAGGTAATAGAACCATCGTTTACAAACGAAATTTCGGAAAGCAGATAATACCTTACGGCATCGGTAGAAAATCTTGCGGCAAGCTCGTCGGCATAGATTGTGTTACCCTTGGATTTACTCATTTTATCTTCGCCAACAAGCACCCACGGATGACCGAGTACCTGCTTTGGCAGCGGCTCGCCAAGTGCCATAAGAATAATGGGCCAATAAATTGTGTGGAAACGCACAATGTCTTTACCAATAACGTGAAGGTCGGCCGGCCAGTATTTTTTGTACTGTTCGGTAGAGCCGTTCGGGTGGTAGCCGATACCTGTAGCATAGTTTGAAAGGGCGTCGAGCCAGACGTAAATTACGTGTTTGGGGTCAAATTCAACCGGAATACCCCACTTAAAAGAGCTACGGGAAACGCAAAGGTCGGAAAGACCCGGCTTTAAGAAGTTATTAATCATTTCGTTTTTACGGGATTCGGGCTGAATGAAGTCGGGGTGTTCTTCAATGTGCTTCATAAGCGCATCCTGATATTTGCCAAGCTTTAAGAAATAGGCTTCTTCTTTGGCGTCGGTAACGTCTCTGCCGCAGTCGGGGCATTTGCCGTCGGCAAGCTGGCTTGGGGTAAAGAAGGATTCGCAAGGAACGCAATATTTGCCTTCGTATTCGCTTTTATAAATGTCGCCCTGGTCGTAAAGCTTTTTAAACATAGCCGAAACGGCGGCTTCGTGGTCGGCATCGGTGGTGCGAATGAACTTATCAAAGGTGGTGTTCATACTGTTCCAAACCGCTTTAATCTGGTCGGCGGCGGCATCTACGTATTCCTTGGGGGTAATGCCCTGCGCTAATGCCTTTTCTTCAATTTTCATACCGTGCTCGTCGGAGCCTGTCATAAAGAATACGTCAAAACCCTCTAAGCGCTTTTCCCTTGCAATCATATCGGCAAGCACAATATCGTAAGCGTTGCCAATGTGTGGCTTACTTGACGCATAGGCAATTGCCGTTGTAATGTAAAACTTTTTCTTTTCCATTTTTATTCCTCTTTTCTGTCAGACCTGCCACCAAGACCGGCGCAAGCAATAATTCGTTTGTTAAGGGTTTTTTCGTCTATTCCAACGCCGCCAAGTATAAGGGCGTATAAAAGACCCGTTTGTACCCAAATTAGTGTAAGGTCGGTCATAGTATGCACCAAAACCGCCGTTGATATTGTTAAAATAAGCGTTACCGCCGCATTGTTTCTTAAAAGGGCCTTACATTCGTAAACCTTTTTGAAGTATGCCCACAGGAACAGCAGTAAAAATACGGTACCTATAATTCCGAAGGAAAGCATAGATTCTATTGCAAAATTGTGGGTATGGGTTGTTTGATACATACTTGGATTTTGCCTTGCAATCTGGTAAAAGCTTAAAAAGCCACGGCCAAAAAGCACGTTATCGTTTATAAAGGGCATTGCTTCGTTCCATATACGAAGTCGGCGCTGACTTGTTACGTTTATTTCGCTAAGCCGTGGGAAAATATCGGGTACGGCCAAAAGCACTATCATACAAGCGGCAACCACAAAAAGCGCAAGTGCTATGAGCTTATGTTTTTTCTTTAAAACAAGCACTATCATTATGCCAACAAAAACTTCAACAAAGGCAAACATACTTTCGCCAAGGTACATAGCGTAGGCGGCGCAGGCGGCGCAGATATAATATTTTAAAACCTTGGTTTTGTGGGAGGTTGCGTTATATGCGCAAATTATAACTATTGCCGCAAGCAGTGAACAAAAGTAGTTTTCGTTAAAAAACCACAGCTTGCAGGTGTAGCCCTTGTCTGCGCTGTTAAGCGCGTTTTCGGTAAAGGTTGCTATCACTAAGGGTATTGCCGCATAGCAACAAATATCAAGACAACGGTTAAAAACCTTTTCGGTTACGTTTGCCCTGACGTAAAAGCTTATTACAACAATAAGGAAAAAGGCAAAACTGCAGGCAACGCCAATAAAATTCCTGAAACAAACCGCCGTAACGGTGGTATATAAGGTGAAGGCTAAAAACCAGCCCCTGCCCTTAAAGGAAAAAACCTGTTTCCGTGTTTTTTTATTTACTAAAAGGCCTATACCAATTACAATAATGGTAAGCGCTGTTATTACGTAGTGTGCAAAAACGCTTATAAAGGCAATGTATATTAAATTTTCGGGGTTACGTGCCACTTGTTTTACACGCTGTAAAATAACAATCACCTACCCGTTTTTTAAATTTTAAATGCGTAATATGCCGTAAGGGCAATTATTGCCGAAACAAGCTCGAAAATAAGGCAAAGCCCCATTCCTGCAAGGCTTCCTGCCGAGCCAAGACTAAGCACCGCAAACATTGTCCAGCAAACCACCGAAGTTACGGTGTGAATAACGTAAAGCACCGTTGCGGCTGTGCGAAGCCTTAGGCTTGAAAGCAGAATTTCAAGGAAGCTGTCGGTATTGCCACGGTGGAAACCGTGTGCCGAAGCCGCTGTTGCCGGCGCCGTAGCCTTTTTGTACTGTGCCACTCCGCTGTGGTCTAAGACCTTAATAAGCTCGGGGTAAAATGCAAAATAATCGCACAGCATTTGCTCTGATATATTGGGGTCGCAGTTTTCAATAAGAAGGGTAATTCCCTTGTCCATTAAGCGACCAAGCTTTCTTTCAACCCCTCTGTCTACCGTGTAGCCCACAACCATAAGGGCGCAGGCACGCTGGTTAACAGCCACGTAAACGGGGAAATAGCCCTGCCTTAACAGCTTTTTATCTACTTCAAGGGGCGGAACCCTTACCCCGTGGGCTATCATTAAGGAACGGTTGCCAATAAGCACGTGGTCGTCGCCAACCCAACCCGAAATACCAAGGTTATCTTCATACTTAACGGTATCGGCTTCGGGGAGCGGGCCCTTTTCGGCCGCAATATTTTTAAATACGGGGGCCAGGGGGCTTGCAATAACGTCGGCAACAGCCGCCGCTAAAGCTAACGTTTCGTCAAGCTCGTTTGCGCTTAAGGCCTTCATATTGTAAAGCTTTATGGTGCCTTCGGGGAAAAGGTCCTGCGAAGAAACCACAACTGCGTTTATTTGTTCAATTTGCTCTGCCGAATATTTACTGCAAACGGCCGCCCTTAACCTTTTAAGCCTGTCGGCCATGCTTACGAAGGGCATTATGTCGGCAATAAAGAGTGTGGGTGCGGCGCTGAAGCTTAGCACCACGGTTGCGGCGAGCATTCCGTCGGCTATGCTGTGGGTGCTTACCCCTACCGCTACGCCTATAAATACAGCGGCAATTAAAGAAACTATTGTAACAACGTTTACCTTGCCCGACAGCGCTTTATCGGACCTGGTGTTTTTAAGGAAATCGGCAATTTCGTCGGTTTTTGTTTGGCCTGCCGCCAAAACCTCGCCCGAAATTATGCTTCGTGCCATGGCCGAAGTAACCGAAGGCTCGCCAATAAGGGTTACCGCCGTCTTTTTGCCCCTTGCGGCAACTATTTTAAAGTTGCCGAATACCGCTGCCGCCTTGCGATATGCGCAGTAGTCATAGGAAAGAAGGGAAACCAGCGGAAGTGTTACGGTATCGAAGGGGAAAGTGCCCGAAATTATGCCGTAAATAAAGTATATTGCCGTGGCGCTAAGGGCTAGCGCTACGGGAAGCTCTATTTTACTGTTTTTGGTAAATGCGCCCTTAAAGCCGCCAAAAACGTTTGCGTTTACAAGGCAGGCGGCGGCAAAAAGCAGACTTGCCCAAATGCAAAGGGTAGATGCCGCAAAATCTGACTTAATTCCGTCAAGCAGAAAAAGACCCGAAAGTGCGGTAAAAAGCGCCGTTGCCAAAAGCCTTAGCTTTGCAAAAACGGTGGCCGCTTTTAGCATATTGCCAACACGCACAACGTCTTTTTTGCCCTTAAAATCGTCGGGGTCGGGCTCTTCGTAAAATTCTTCGGCCGAAGTTACCCTTACGGGTGCCTTTTTGGAAGAAGACGAAATATCTTCAATATTAACCGGCCTTGTGTGGCTTATAATATCTTCGTATCTTTGCTCGGCATCTGTTTCAGGGGTAAGGTTGGGAATTGTTCGTGTTCCCGTTTCGTCCTGCTGACCCATACCGCCTTGCTCTGAATAAGCGGTGGTTACCTTTTCTTCGCCCACAATATCGGTTCGGCGGCCGGTAAGGTCGTTAAACAGGGTGTCGCTTACCTTGGGGAAGGAAGCCGTTTCAAAAAGCTTTGCCGCCGAAAAGGGTTGGTCGCCTATTTTGGTGGCCGTCGGAAGCGAAGATTCCGAACTCATAAGGGTTGCCTTTTGGGGCTTCTTTTGCTCTTCGCTTTTCTTTTCGCCTATGTTTTCTACCTCGCTTGTGCGAAGGTTGTACATTCTTGCAATTTTTTCGCTTGCTCTTTTTTCGGCCGACTCAATTATTTCTTCAACGCTTTCAAGCGTGTAATCGGGCTTTTCTTCGGCGCAGTTTACACCCTGCTCGTCGTAGATGTAGGGCATACATCTTGCAAGCAGACTGCTTGTCTTTTTGGGTTTTACGGCCGCTTCGGGTTGCGCCTTTGCCTTCGTTTCCGCCTTTTCTTCGGCCTTTTTAACTTCGGAAACCGTTCTGTTTACGCTGTTTTTAAGGGCGGCAAGCGGGCTTACGCCAAACTGTTCTGAAAAAATGGGCATAGCTTTATCGGCGTCGCCTGACGGTGCGCCGTTTTCCGAAGTGTGCTGAAGGAGTTCCCTTTCATCTTTAAAGAAAAGTATACCCCTGGTATCTTCATCGTTATTAAGCTTAGCTTTTTCGGGAAAAAGACTTCCCTTGCCCATTAATTTCACCCTTGCTTTCTTGATTTAACCACGGCATACATTAAAATTCCTGCCGCTACCGATGCGTTTAACGAATTAATTTTACCAAACATTGGAAGGCTTATAATGCCGTCGCACTTACTTGCCACAAGCCTGCCTATTCCCTTGCCTTCGTTACCTATAACAAGCGCTACGGGAATATCGAAATCGGTACGGGAGTAATCTTCCCCGTCCATATCGGCGCCGAAAACCCAAACGCCCTTTTCTTTAAGCTTTTCAATTTCGTTTGCAATGTTGGTTACCCTCGCCACTCGCATATATTCGAGTGCGCCACTTGCCGATTTTGCAACGGTTACGTTTAAGGAAGCGCTTCTGCGCTTAGGGATAATAATTCCGTGCACACCTGCCGCTTCGGCGGTACGAATAATTGCGCCGAGGTTGTGCGGGTCTTCAATTTCGTCGCAAATAATTATAAAGGGTTTTTCGCCCTTTTCTTCGGCGTATTCTAAAATGTCGGAAACCTCGTAATACTTTTGCGTGGCTATCATAACGGCAATGCCCTGGTGGTTGGCGCCGCCCGTTAAATAGTCAAGCCGTGAAGGCGAAACTTCCTTAATTAAAATTCCTTTTGCGGCGCACTTTGCAATAAGGGGTGCGGCCCAGCCTTCGTTCATACCGTGGGCAATAAGTAAACGGTCAATTTCACGGCCCGATTTTATTGCTTCTGTAACGGGGTTTTTACCGGCAATAATATCGTTGCCTCTTTCTTTATTTTCAAATTCGGTAGCCATTGTTACCTCCAAAATTTTTCGCATAAATATACAAAATATATTATAGCATATAATAAATAAAAATAGAAGTATTTTTTATTATAATATATATCTATAGGGCGGAAAATTCATAATAATTCGGCAAAAAGAGCGCACACTAAACAAAAGGAGTGTTCACTTTGAGTAAAATTATTAAAATTGAAGCATTTGAATTATACGATTCCAGAGCAAACCCCACCGTTGCCGTTAAGGTTTTTACCGAAAAGGGCGGCGAAGGCTTCGCCATTGTGCCGTCGGGCGCATCTACGGGTATGTTTGAAGCCCATGAGCTCCGTGACGGCGGTCTTCGCCTTGGCGGCAAGGGTGTAAAAAAGGCGGTGGAGCACGTTAAAAATTTAATAACGCCGGCGCTTCTTGGCCACGAAGCCGAAAACACCGCCGAGCTCGACCGAATAATGCTAGAGCTTGACGGCACCGAAAACAAGGAACGCCTTGGTGCAAACGCCATTTTGGGCGTGTCGGTAGCATCTGCCAAGGCGGCGGCGAACGAAGCACAGTTGCCCCTTTACAAATACCTTGCAGGCGACGGAAAAATAACTCTGCCACGCCCTATGATGAACATTTTAAACGGCGGCGCACACGCATCAAACAACATTGATATTCAGGAATTTATGATACAGCCCGTCTGCCCTGCAAGCTTTTCGGAAAGTATGGAAATCTGCACCGAAATTTACCACGCTTTAAAGGCCATTTTAAAGAAAAAAGGGCTTTCCACCGCCGTTGGCGACGAAGGCGGCTTTGCCCCCGATTTAAAGGGCGACGAAGCGGCTTTAGAGCTTTTAAGCGAAGCCATAATTGCGGCAGGCTACAGCACCGAAAAGGTTAAAATTTGTTTGGATGCGGCGGCAAGTGAATGGTACCGCAAGGACGGCATTTACCGTATGCCCAAAAGGGACATTAAAATGGACGGTGAAGGCCTTGTTGCCCTTTGGGAAAGGTATGCAAACAACTACCCCATTGCATCTATTGAAGACGGTATTGGCGAAAACGATTTTGAAAATTTTTCGCTGCTTACAAAGCGTCTTGGCGATAAAATTCAGCTTGTGGGCGACGACCTTTTTGTAACCAACGAAAAGCGCTTTAAGGCAGGCCTTTTGGCTGGCGCCGCCAACGCAATTTTAATTAAGCCCAACCAAATAGGCACCTTAAGCGAAACCTTAAGCGTTATAAAACTTGCGCAGGAAAACGGCTATTCAGCGGTAATTTCGCACCGTTCGGGTGAAAGCGAAGATACCTTTATTGCCGACCTTGCCGTAGGTGTGGCGGCAGGACAAATAAAAACAGGCGCCCCCGCCCGAAGCGAAAGGGTTGCCAAATATAACCGCCTTCTTATGATAGAAAAAGAACTGCAATAAATAATAAAGAATAAAGAAAAAATAATAAAACATGAGCACCTACGGTGCAAATATATATTAAGTCGCAAAGCGACACCTTTTTATTCTTTATAATTTCATATTTATTATTTAATTTCGTGCCGAAGGCACACATAAATTTTGCCGTAAGGCAAAGCTTCATTTGGCGAAGCCAAGCATCATACCGAAGGTGCTTCATTTTGTGGAAGACAAACCTTCATTTAAAAAAGCACCCTTTCGGGTGCTTTTTTATTCGCCAATTCTGCGTTTTACGTATTCTTTAATAAATTCCGCCGTACCCTGTGTGCCGAAATGGGTTGAGTCTATGCAAAGGTCATAGGTATCTATCTGGCCCCATTTGCCCTTACAGTAACGGTCGTGGTAATACTTACGGGTGCGGTCGTGGCGGTCCATTTTTTCAATAGCGGCGGCACGGTCTAAGCCAAACTGCTTCATAACCCTGCCGATTTTATATTCACGGTCGCCCTTAACAAATATGGAAATTACACCGTCAACGTCCTTTAAAATTTCTTCGGCGCAACGGCCAACAATTACAAACGATTCATCCGAAGCGCCAAGACGGCGAATGTAGTCGAACTGGTGATTTGCAACGTGGTCTTCGAAGGACGTGGTGTGTCCTTTAACGGTTTTGTGGAAGAAGGGACGTCTTTTCTTTTTAGCGTATGCCATAAGCTGTTCGGCATCTACGTCAAGCTCTTCGGCAACCTTTTCAACAATGTTGCGGTCGTAAAGGTTAACGCCGAGTTCTTTAGCCAAAGCTCTGCCAATGTGCTTTCCGCCGCTACCAAATTCACGGCCAATAGCAATAATAAAACGTTTTGACATAAATTTACCCCCTTTTTATTATACGCAATATCTTAAAATTATTATAAGCGTAGAAACTGCAAGCACTATAACGGTTGCGGGGGCCGACTGAGCGCAGTATTTACCCCAACCGATGCGGTAACCGTTTTTACCTGCAACCGATACACCAACAACGTTTGCCGAAGCACCTATAGGTGTTGCGCAACCGCCGATATCTGTACCCATTGCAAGACTCCACGAAAGCGTTTTAAGCATTGTGGCATCTGCGCCTGCAAGGGTAGCAATAATGGGCACCATTGTTGCGGCAAAGGGAATATTGTCAACAAATGCCGAAGCAATGCCCGAAAGCCATATAATGATAACACACATAATAACAAGGTTGCCGCCCGAAATCTGACCGATAAAGTTTGCCATAATTTTAAGTATTCCGGTAACGCCAAGTCCATCTACAACTATAAACAGACCAACGAAGAAAAGCAGGGTTTTATAGTCAACCTTAGAAAGAATTTCTTTTATTCCCTTGCCTGCGGTAATAAGGGTTATAACGGCAATTCCTGCGCCGATAGTTGCAACCGAAAGGCCTGTGTTTGCGTGGGTTATTAAAAGCACAACAGCAAGTAGGAAAATAACAATACTAATTACAAAATCTGCCTTATTAACAATTGCCGAAGCAGGTGAAGGCATATTTGAAATGTCAATTTCCGTATTCGATGCCGCTTTTAAGGTCTTGCGGTTTACAAGATAGAAATACACTACCACAAGAACAAGGCCAATACCTGCAATAAGGCCGGTATTAAGCAAGAAGTCTGTAAAAGAAAGGCCAAATGCCGAGCCTATAATTATGTTTGGCGGGTCGCCGCACATTGTGGCACTGCCGCCCAGGTTCGCACAGAAAATTTCCGACATAATCATAGGAACGGGGTTAAACTTTAAAAGCTTTGCAAGCTCAATTGTAATGGCCGCAAGGAACAAAATAACCGTAATGCTGTCAATAAACATTGCAAGCACGGCCGACATTACCATAAAGGCAATAAAAAGAGGGGTTGTTTTATATTTTACAATTTTTGCAAGAAGCATACAAATCCAACGGAAGAAGCCCGATTTCGCCATGCCTTCAACCATTATCATCATGCCTGCAAGGAATATAATGGTAGCCCAGTCAATGCCGCCGTGGGATGCTTCGTGGGCGACATTAGGGTCTGACCACCAGAAGCCTAAATGTGTAAGATTTTCAAGTGCTAAGGTATTCCATATAGCGCCGACGTCTTGCATAAGTAGGCCGAAAACTAAAATTAAAGTAAGTGCTCCGCAGCCGAGTGTAACATAGTGACGTTCAATTTTGTCCATAACAATAAGCACGAACATAACTGCGAATATTACTACTGCCGCAATTTGCGCTGCTAACATTGTTGTTTCCTCCTGTTAAGCTGTTATTATACAATTTCAATTAAACGGCAAACGCCTTTAAAAAGGCCGCCGGTAAGGTAATGCGTTTTGCCTTCTATTTCGTATTCACGGGTAACGTGGTTGTGGCCCGTAAAGGTGGTTACAACCTGTGGGTTGGTTTTAAGCGCAGTAAGCATTCTGTGGCTTACTTCATACTCTTCTTTTGTAATTTTCACGTTTTCGTGGTAAGCTTCGGTTTTATTCAAAAGCTTATCGTCAAGCGGGTCGTGTGAAAAAACAATTGTAGGAAGGCCGTTTTCAAGTGTTTCTTCGAACCTATTTACAGTATATGCCGGGTAATAGTCAAGTGCGTTATTTGCTGTAATAACGTTTACTCCGCCAAGCTGTCTTACTTCAAAATCAAGGTCAAATTCGGGAAGTTCTTCTTTTAACTGCGCTTCCATTTTGGCGCCGTAGCCGTCGGGCTCTTCAAGTGTTCTTACAATCTGGTACTGGTATTCGTGTCCGCCGGGCGAAAACATCATATCTTCGTGCTTTATTAAATCTTTAAACTTTTTAAGGTTACCCTTGGTGTGAATATCGTAAACGTCGCCCGTTACAACAAGGGTTGCGCCAAGCTCTTTTGCAAGGGCAATGGACTCTTTGAAAAACTCTTCGGGGGTCTTTTCGGGAAAGTTTCCTTCACGCTCAAAAACGCCAATTCTTTCCTTCATAAGCTCCTGTTGCCAAGGCTCGTCGAGCGGACTTGCTTCGCAAATGTGCACGTCGGTAACGTGAAGTAATTTAACGGGTTTTTCAAGCCCTAAATTAAGTTTTGTATGTATAATATCAAGCATTTGTTTTCACCTCAGGTACAGTATAACATAATTTGTCTTTTTTGCAAATACAATTTACAATTCTTTATAAAGCGATTTTAAAAATACGGGGGTTAAAATTGAAGACATAATTATAAGCGCTATTACGGCAATAAAGAATTCCGAACCAAGCACACCTGCTTCAACACCCTTGGTTGCAACAATTAATGCAACCTCGCCCCTTGCCATCATTCCTACACCTATTCTGAGCGAGTCTTTTTTGCCGAACTTGCAAAGCTTTGCGGCACCGAAACAGCCAACCGCTTTTGCCAGCATTGCCACCACCGCAAAGCATAGCGCAAAGATAAGAAGTGTCGAGCCGATAGAAGCAAACTCTATATTAACTTTTATGCCGATAGATGCAAAAAATACCGGTGTAAATATCATATAAGAGCTTATATCAAGCTTTCTTGATGTGTCTTCCACCGCGCCCTTAACCGTTCTTATAATAACACCTGCAACAAAGGCGCCCGTAATATCGGCAATACCGAAAATAGCTTCGGCCGCCCAGGAAAACAGCAGGCAGGTTACAAGGCTGAAAATAGGTACACGTCTTGTGTGGGGACGGTATTTTTCAAGCCAATAGAAGATTTTGTGAATAACTATGCCTGCCACAACCGAGCAAACAAAGAAAAGCACCGTTTTTAAAATTACAAGCCCTGCCGATGCAAGTCCGCCGCCGTCGGCGCTCGAAAGCCCCGTTACAAAGGCCAAAAGCACAATACCTATAACGTCATCTATTATGGCGGCGCTTAAAATTATTGTGCCCACCTTGGTTTTAAGCTTGCCGAGTTCGCGAAGCACTTCAACCGTAATTCCAACCGAAGTTGCCGTCATAATAACGCCAATAAAAATTGCCGTCCAGAACTTTGTTGTGCCAACCGCCGCAAAGCCGTAAAAGGCGCTGTATAGCAGGTAGCCGAACCCCAGCGGCAATATAACGCCCATTGCCGCAACCAAAAGGGCGGTAGCTCCCGTAGATTTTATTTCCTTAAGGTCGGTTTCAAGCCCTGCCGAAAACATAAGCATTAAAACGCCTATTTCGGCCATAAATACAAGCGGCTCGCTTTTATCTACAATGCTTAAAAGGTTGCCGCCAATAAGCAGACCTGCCACAATCTGACCCACAACCTGCGGCACCTTTATATGCCGCATAAAAATAGACAAAACCTTGCAGGAAAACAGAATTATTGCAAGGTCAAAAATTATACTATAATCCAAATCTGTCCCCTCTTTTCTATGCTTTTATTTTAATACTAAATTCCAAAAAATCAAGGGGGAAATATAAGAAAAAAGATGCGGAATTAATATAATTCCGCATCCGGTTTTGCTAAGATATTTATTTTTAAAAATTAACTATAACTGCCGTTATTCATCGAATGAAAAAGAATTCAACTCTTCAAAATCCAAAAATTCCGAAACCGTCATATTAAAAGCTATCGCAATCTTGTGTATGGTTTTAACTCCGGGATTTTTGGTTATTCCCCTTACAATATTATCTAACGTAGACTGCTTTACGTCGCTGATTTCTGCCAAATGGTTAATTGAATAACCCCGTTCTTTGCAAAGGGTTAATATTCTTTTTACAAACAGGCTTTCATACTTCATATTCTTTCCCCTATATTATCATTACCCGTTCACGGGTTATTTTTATGATAATATGGAAACTCGGCTTTGTTACCCGTATTCGGGTTGACATATTAATTATTTTGCGTTAAAATCAATTTACCCATATTCGGGTATAAAGGTAAGGTTGGTTAGTGTATATGAAAAAGAAACGACGTGTATTTTTACAAAAAAGCAAATTAGATAACGCTTTATATAACTTATCAAAATATATTTTCTTTCTTGAAAACGTGTTTTTCGTGCTTTTCTGCCTTGCTCTTTTAATCGGCTCGCTTGTGGTAATACTGGGTATTTTGCAAAACGATTACTATTTGTTACGTGTGGGCGTGTTGGTTTTAGTGTTTTCTGCCGCAGCATATTTTTTCTTAGCCAAACCCGTTCTGCTCGTTTTATATGCCCTGTGCAAAGTGCTGATTAATACAGAAAAACCTGCGGAAAAATAGAACAACCCCCACCAAATTGGTGGGGGTTCTTTTATTCACATTTTACTGTTTTTGCATAGTTGCAAATGTCTTCATAAAGGTCGTCGAAGTCTTCGGTGGCGGCAGCAAAGCACACCAACCATATATATTTTTTTCCTTTAAAAAAGGTAACGGCGCAGGTCTGTTTCTCGTCTTCATCACCTTCGGTATACTGCATTGTTGGTATATCGTCTATAAAGGTGATTTCCGTAGGCTCGTAGTCTGCCATAAGTGTACGGAAGTTCTGAGCATATTCGGCGGCGGTCATATCTTCCAAATCGGTGCCTTCGGTATCGGCCTTAATACCAAAAACCGAAAGAATTTCGTCGCCGACAATAAAATCGTACTCATCACTTATGAACTCCATACGAAGAAAATTTGTTGTAAGTTCAATTGAAATGCCGTCAAATTCAAAGGTTTTCGGCTCTTCCACCTTGGCAGAATCGGCAACATCCTTTAAAAAATCACATCCCGCAAGCGAAACCACCAAACACAAAACCATTAAAATAGATGCAACTTTTTTCATAACCGTACTCCTTTAATAAGGTAAATATAAGAAAATGCGCAGACTAAAAATATAGAAATTACCGGATTTTCTTTTCTATTGTAATACAAGATGCTGTTAAAAGCCTTTTTATTCTGCCGCAAAGATTTCTGTGCTTTTTAAAGGTTTCTTCATCAATAAAATTTGAGGCAAACAAGAGTTTTAACCAACTTTCAGTTTCAGCACACTCTTTACGGGCAATTTTAAACTTTGAAAGCATATCGGGCAAGCTTTGAGGGTATTGCGCTTCCGTAACATTTGCAAAAACACTCGATGAAGATTTGCGAAGTTGGAAAATGGTATTGGAATTGTTGGTGTTTTTTATATCTTTACACAACGCTTCAATATCTACAGCTAATTGTTCAGCATACTTAAGCAATAAGTTTTCTTTCATACGCTCACCTCTTTGACAGTATAGCAGAAATCCGTTTACAAATCAACACGAAGTGTTGAATGTAATCCGACGAAGTCGGTATGTAATCACGGCAACGCCGTGTATGTAATCCACCGCAGGTGGTATGTAATCAAGCCGAAGAAAAGAAAATACAAGGCTTCCGCCTTGATGCCATACCGTTTGCGCCGCAAACGGATTACATACGCCTGACGGCAATTACATACCAAGCCTTCGGCTTGTATACAAAGAAAAACACACAGATTTCTCTGTGTGTTTTCTTTGTGTTGGCACCGTTCTATTTTCCCGGGCAGCTTCCCGCCAAGTATTTTCGACGCTGATGAGCTTAACTTCCGTGTTCGGGATGGGAACGGGTGGACCCTCATCGCAATCGGCACCAACTATATTCGGTTGTGACTGTTAATCACACCCTAAAAACTGAACAAAGTGAATGGAAGAAGTTAGAGGAACGAAAAAGGTCAAGCCCTCGGTCTATTAGTACAGCCTAGCTGAATGTGTCGCCACACTTACACATGCTGCCTATCAACCCGGTAGTCTTCCGGGGACCTTACT
>JAFOCW010000035.1 GCA_017381035.1 Clostridia bacterium
ACACAACAGGCTCCCGTTGATAAAAACGGCGATGGTGTTTATGAAATTAATTCACCAAAAGAACTCGCTTATGTAATTTACAACGGTGGTACTATGACTGTAGATGGAGTGGCAGTTGAAGGCTGCAGCTTCATTCTTACAAGAGATATTTATTTAAACGACCTTTCTAAATACGATTGGACTTCTTTCACAAGACTTCCTAAAGGTCAAACCACCCTTAACGAGTGGTATGACACCTCATCATATGGCGCTGCATTCAGCGGTACTATTGATGGTAATAATCATACAGTTTACGGTTTATACAGCTGCTATGATTGGACCGACACTTATAATGGTTATGGCAAGGGCCGTGGACTTATCCCTGCCATTGCAAACGGCAAAACAGCAACCGTTAAAAACTTAAATCTCGACTGTTTCTATGTTTCTAACGAAACTATGGGTTCGGGCGCACTTTCTGGTGTTGTTTATGGTACATTAAATGTATCTAACTGTTCTTTCGGCTCTAAAGTTTACGTTAAGGGCTCATACGCAGGTCTTGCGTATGGTTGTACCAACGATGCCGATGGCGTTACTATAACAAACTGCTACTCACTTGCAACCACAAATGCTTGGAATGCTGCAAACCCCACAACAATACATAGTGGTATTGCTACAAACCATTGGACAGAAGGTGGTGGTAAGGTTTTAATTAGCAATTGCTATAATGCAAACGGTGCAATATCCACCGACGTTACCAGCTATGCTACACTTTCAAACTGTTATGAAACTGCAGAATCTGGCGAATCCGAAGGCGTTGAAACCTTAACTGTTGAAGAAATGAAGGGCGAAAATGCTCTTAAAAACATGAAAAACCTCAACTCTACCGGCGCATATACTCTTACTGTAGATTTAGGTTATCCGGCTCTTATTTCCTTCGTTCCCGAAGATGAAAGATTAGTTATCGAAGAAGAGGAAGAAGAAACCGAAGAAGAAATCGTTTACGACATTTGGGATGGCGAAACCAAAACAGCTCCTTCTGTTGGTGAAGGTACCAAAGATAAACCTTTCCACATTACAAACGGTGCCGAACTTGCTTACATTATTGCAAATGATGGTGGCGCAGGCGTTTACTATCAGTTACAAAATGATATTTATCTTAATGATATTACAAAGATTAACTGGCAAACAGGCTCTGTTGCCGATGGTTACACCTTAAGAACCTGGCGCTACGGTTACACCACTAAATTCCAGGGCAATGTAGACGGTAATGGTTATGTTGTACATGGTCTTTATGCTCACGATGCAACTACAGGTACTGCAACTGCACCCACATATTCTATGGGTCTTTTCTCTAACGTTAAGGGAAATACTACAATTAAGAATCTTGGTGTAGATCACGTATTCTTCCACCATGAAGCAACCGCTGGTACACTTATTGGTTGCGTTTACGGTACAGACGTTGTTGTAAATATTGAAAACTGCTTTGTTGGCGCAAATGCACATTCCGAAGCAAATCTTGCAGGTGGCTTTATCGGCTGTGTAGCAGGTGGTGGCTCTGTAGTTATTGATAAATGCTATTCACTTGCAACCAGCAAGGGCTTTATTGGAAGTCTTTACTACAACAGCAAACCTAAGGACATCACAATTTCAAATTGCTACTATCCCGGAAAATTCTTTACAAATATGAACTATTCCGGCACACGTACAGTTGCAAACTGCTACGAAGGAGTTAAGGGTAGTGCCTGCACAGGCGTTGCAACTCTTACACCCGATGCTATGAAGGGCGAAGACGTTTTAACAAACTCTGCTAAAATGCCTGGCCTTGCTAAGTACTTCGAAGTAGCTACAGCAGACTTCGAGTTGGCAAACTATAACAATTACGTATATCTCCCCGCAGGAACCGTTCTTGCAGAAGATTTCGCTCCCTTATTCTTCGATACTCGTATGGCTCCTCTTTCTGCCGAAGACGTAATGTTTGCAGACAGAATGGTACGTGGTGCTTACGTTAAGTTCGAAAAGGAAGTTGACGTTACAAAGATTAATGTTCCCGTATCCAAGGCTCATCAGGTAACCTTTGGCACAGCTAAAGACCTACTTGCAGTAGGATATTTCGATATCGAAACAACAATTGTTTCCGAAAACCTTGCAAATCAGCCCGATGTGGCAGTTAACTACATCTTCGTTACCGACCCCCACTTCGATACAGGTTCAGCTATCTACAAGCAGAATTCTGCTAAACAGTTCGCACTTGCTATTGAAATGGCAAACGAAATGGATGAAATCGATTTCGTAGTTCTTGGTGGCGACCTTTCAAATGGTGATAGCGCTACTTCTGAAGCTTGGGGAACAGAGATGGAAAGTTACCTTGCTGCAATTAACGATTGCACTAAACCAGTATTCGTTCTTTCGGGTAACCACGACGACAACGCTTACGGCGACGTGAAAGACAGCGTAACCGTTGAACAACTTTCCGACAGAGTAATCTCTCCCGACGAATGGAACGAATACATTATGAACAAGTTCGTTAAACGTACCCTTGCAGACGGCACAGAAGTTAAGGTTGTTCAGGACAAAGATCCTCATAAGGATGCAGTAAACTCTAAATACTATTACTACGATTTAGACGGCAAGAACACCCGTGTAATCTGCCTCTTCGCTTCCGACTATGAATACACCTACGACGAGAATGGCAATTACAGCCTTATCGTTAAGAATGAAAACGAAGTAAATGCACGCTCCAAGACCTATAACGGTTACAACTTCTGGGGTTACAGCAACTATCAGATGAAGTGGCTTGCTGAAGAAGCACTTGGTAACCTTCCCGAAGATTACAACGTAGTGGTATTCTCTCACATGGATATTCTTGGCGAAACCACATCCAGCGGCACCTTCAGAGCATATAAGAACGGTCAGGTATTAAGCGACATCTTATCTGCTTACCAGAACAAGACCGCTTATACTAACGAAAGCCTTGGCATTACTTCTAACTTCTCCGATACCGGCAGAATTATGTCCTACCAGTACGGACACGAGCATACAAGCTACAATGCATTCGATCAAGACGTTTCTGTTTGGAAGATTACTTCTTCTACTACCAATCCTCACTCCAGAGGAATCGGTGGCAGAATTGCAAACGAAAACGCTGCTGCAGTAGAAGCTGTTTCGGTAACCGAAGGCTACGTTTACAAGCAGGTTGTAGGTCATGGTGATGATGCTTTCTTAATTAGCAAATTCCCCACATTCGAAGGCGACGTAACCCTCGATACAACTGTTGATATTCGCGACCTTGTGGCTCTTAATAATCTTAATAATGCAGGACTTGTAACCGGCGTTATGCCCACAGGCGATATTGCAAAAATGCGTAAAATTATTATTGGCGCATAATTAAAACTTAAAAAAGGATGGACCTAAAGGTTCATCCTTTTTTGTTATTTACAAGGCATTAAAGAGCCTTAAATAACGTTTGGTAAAAATAAATAATTACATTAACTTTTATTTGTGGTATTTGGTACATTTATTTTTTTACTTTATTATGATAAAATATAAAAGAATGGTGGACTATATGCATTTTGCACATATTATTCCACAACTTTAAGTCTTGGTCAGACGGTAAATTTGCCAATATTCTGAAAGGGAGAAAAACTATGAGAAACTTAAAGAAATCTTTAAGCCTGGTTCTCGCACTTGCACTTATCATTTCAAGTGTATTTGTTGGTGGCGTTAATGTTTCTGCTGCGCTAGACCTTTATACCACAATTAACACTTACGATGATGAGTCCGACATCACACTCGAAAGCACATACAGCGATACCTTACAGTGTCCAATTATCAATGCAAACGATAGTTGGGTGTATGAATCGTTTGGTTCGTATGGTACATCGGTCGTTCAAGACCCTTTAAGCAGCGAACCTAATCAGGTTGTATCTTTTGGCCACGTTAAAAGTAAAACAAACAGCTGGCCCGGCGCTGTGCGTATTTATACACAGGGTACAGAAACGACTAAAACAACCTTTTCCTTATTCAAGCCAAAGGCTAACACAACTTATGAATATGAGTTCAGATATTATGTAAAAGCTACCAATGTTGGCGTAGATCTGCAAATCCGTGATACACATAAAAGAATGCACGGTGCGCAGGATGAATATAAGTATAATATCGACAGAATTCACACAACAGCAGTAACTATCCCTGCCGGTGGTACAACAAACGGCTGGGTTACTGCCAGAGGATATTTCAACACAGGTTCTTGGAGTAACGGTTTAGGTTTCTTCGTTGCTTCTTCAACTTCGGGCGAAGACTACAATGCAGAAATCTTGGTTGACGATATTCGCATCAGTGAATGTGCTGCTATGACCGTTTATAACTACGATGGTTCAAGTGACAAAACAACGTTTGCGTCTAACTACACAACCATTTCCGACCTTTCTATTCCCGAACGCGATGGTTATATATTAACCGGCATCTTTTCCGATGCTGAACTTAATAATAAAATCAACGGTCTTAACAATGCGCTTGATTATGCAGACACAGGCGTTTATTACGCATGGGCTAAGCTTAACCGTGGCGAGTATTACTGTGGTTTTGAAAACTATACTATGGGAATAAATAACAAAAGCTATAATTCTGCAACCACTTCCATTGTTAGCGGAAACACCTATGCCGGCGCATATAATATCAGAGTTGACGCCGCCGAAGGCTCGCTCAATTCCTTCGAACTCCGCGACAAAACTACCCTTGAAACCAAGGCTGGCACTAAATACATAATTTCCTTCCAGTACCGTTCTACTGCCGCTGCTAAGCTTTACGCAGGTAATGCTATTGCAAGCGACGTTCCCGGCACTGCCGAAGCTATTAACGGCGCAAACCTTCCTGCCGCTTCCGACTGGACCGCAGCTTCTATCGAAGTTACCTTAAACAAGGGCCTAAAAGAAGGCTACGTTCCTGCACTTATGGTTCAGGCTGCCGAGGCTGCTGTAGTTGAATTCGACCACATCTACTTAACCTTCCCCATAGAAGAAACCCAGAATTTAACTAATGGCTTTGTAACCGATACCAACTGGTACCCCACCCTTAGTAACCCTGTTTTAGACGATTCTGAAACCGAAGAACCCGAAGAAGAATCTCAGGCAAGTGCCGTTTGGAACAAGGGAACCGAAGCTCCTACTGCGGGCGCAGACGGCATCTACATTATCGATACTGCCGAAAAGCTTGCTTATATCATTAAAAACGGCGGTAAAATGATTATCGGCTCTTCTACCACACAGCAGCCCGTTGTTGGTGAAGACGGCAACCCCGTTCTCGATGCTGACGGTAATCCTACCTATGAAGATGTAACAACCTACGAGTACAATACAAACTGTACCTTCAAATTAACAAAAGACATCTATCTTAACGATATTACCAAGTACGATTGGCTTTCAGGCGTTGCAGGCTCCGGACTTAATGCTTGGTACGATACCGGTTCCTTCAACGGTACCATCGACGGCAACTTCCACACAGTTTACGGTCTTTATTCTTGGTACAAGTGGGGTTGTTGGCACGCAAACAACGGCGCCGTAGGTCTTATTCCTGAAATTACAAACGGCGATGTTGCAACAATTAAAAATCTTACTATCGATTACGCAACCGTAAAGGGTGCCACTAATGCCGGCGCATTTGTAGGTGGCGCAAACGAAAGTACTATTATTATGGACTCCTGCGTTGCAGGCGAAAATGTATATGTTTCCGGTTATAGAGCAGGCGCCCTTCTTGGTGGTTCTAAATTACCAAAAGCTACAATTAAAAACTGCGCATCTTTTGCTACCACAGTTTTAGCTCCTTTAAGCTCCGGAAATTATGATAATGCTTCAACAGGTATGATTTCACATTATTACCTCAGCAAAATGGAAATTACTAACTGCTTTAGCGTTAACGGACCTATTTGTTCACAAACTGAAGCCAAAATTACAGCTGCCAACTGCTTCGAATCTGTTGCAGGTGGCGGAACTACAGGTGTAACAACCCTTACAAAAGAGCAGATGCAGGGCAAAAATGTTCTTAAAGACGGCGGTGCAATGGCAGCCCTTAATATTACTGCCAACTATTGGACTGCAACAAACACTTATCCCATTCTTACCGCTTCCACAGGCGCAGAAATTATAACTAAAGAAATTTGGGACAAAACTACCCAGGCTCCTGTCGATAAAAACGGCGACGGCATTTATGAAATTAATTCTCCCAAAGAACTCGCTTACGTAATTTACAACGGTGGTACTATGGTGGTTGACGGTGTAGCTCAAGAAGGCTGCAGCTTCATCCTTACAAGAGATATCTACTTAAACGACTTATCCAAGTACGACTGGACATCATTTACAAGACTACCTTGGGGTCAGACCACACTTAACGAGTGGTACGACACCGTTAATGTAGCTGCAAAATTCAGTGGTACTATCGACGGCAACAATCACTCGGTTTACGGTGTGTATTCTCACTATCAGTGGAACGACACCTATGCAGGTTGGGAAAAGGGAAGAGGCCTTATTCCTTCAGTTGCCGATGGCAAAAAAGCAACGGTTAAAAATTTAAATCTTGACTGTGTGTTTATTCATAACGAAGTTTGTGGCGCAGGTGCTATGGTTGGTGTAAACTTTGGCGAAGCAGTTTTCGAAAACTGCTCTGTAGGCGCAAAGGTTTATGTTAGTGGTTCTTATGCAGGTGCATATGTTGGCGCAAATAATAATGCAGAAGGCGTTAAGCTCGAAAACTGCTATTCACTTGCAACCCTACACGGTTATAATGATGCAGGAACAACAGGCAACTTATCCGGTCTTATGACAAACAACTGGATGAGCACCGGTGGTTATATTATTTTCAATAACTGCTATAACGCAAATGGCCCCATTGCTGCTGAAGGCGGTACTATTACTAACAGTTATGCAACTGCTTTAGGTACAGCAACCAATGGCGTTACACTTCGTACTGCCGAACAAATGAAGGGCGAAAAAGCTCTTGAAAATATGGCAAACCTCAACTCTACCGGTGCATATACACTCACTGTAGATTTAGGTTACCCTGCACTTAAATCCTTCGTTCCCGAAGATGAAATTTATGTCCCCAAAACCGATGATGAAGAAGGCGATGGAGAAGAGGAAGAATTCACCTACGAATATTGGGATGGAACCTCTTCTATTGCTCCTACCGTTGGTGATGGTACCGAGGCTAATCCTTGGCACATTACAAACGGCGCCGAGCTTTACTACGTAATTTCTAATAACGGCGGCGCAGGCGTTTACTATCAGCTCCAGAACGATATCTACTTAAACGACCTTTCTAAAATTAACTGGCAGACAGGTTCTATCGAATACGGCTATAAGGTAAATGCATGGAAATACGGTGGAAGCACAGCCTTCCAGGGTAATGTAGACGGTAACGGCTACACTGTTTACGGCGTTTATGCTCATGACGGTACAATCGGACCGGCAACTGCACCCACATATTCTATGGGTCTCTTCTCTACCATTAGGGGTAACACAACAATTAAGAATCTTAGTGTCGATTACTCATTCTTCCATCACGAAGCTACTGCGGGTGGCTTTATCGGCTGTGTATATGGCGATGTTGTAGCCACCATTAAAAACTGCTATGTTGGCGAAAACGTTAATGCTGAAGCCAATCTTGCAGGTGGACTTATAGGTGCTGTAGCAGGTGGAGCTTCTGTGGTAATTGATAACTGCTATTCTCTTGCAACTTCTAAAGGATTTATCGGCAGCCTTTACTACAACAGCCAGCCGAAGAATATAACTATTTCTAACTGCTACTACCCAGGAAAGTTCTTTACTAATATGAACTATACCGGCACTCGCACAGTAACTAACTGTTACGAAGGTGTACAGGGTACAGCCTGCACAGGCGTTACAACCGTTACTGCCGACAATATGAAGGGCGAAAACGCACTTTCTACTATGTCCGGCCTTAAAAACTTCGTTGTAAGCAGCGCAGATTACAAAAAAGCAAACTACAACAACTTCGTATATCTCCCTGCAGGAACCATGTTCGACGAAGACTTCAAACCCATGTTCTTCGATACTCGTATGGCTCCTATCTCGGCCGACGAAGTAATGTTCACCGACAGAATGATTCGCGGTGCTTACGTTAAATTCGGCGTACAGCCTGACGTTACCAAGATTCACGTTCCCGTAGCTAAGGCTCACCGTGTAGCCTTTGGCACCGCACAGGAACTTCTTGCTTCAGGTTATTACGATATCGAAACCGAAATCATTTCCGAAAATCTTGCAAATCAGCCCGATTCTGCAGTAAACTACATCTTCATTACCGACCCCCACTTCGATACTCAGGGCTCAAACGGCAGACCTATTACAAAGAACAATTCTGTTCAGCAGTTTGCTCTTGCTATTAAGATGGCAAATGAAATGGATGAAATCGACTTCATCTGTCTTGGCGGCGACCTTGCAAACGGTTCTTACGGCACAACAGACGCTTGGAGCGAAGATTTAGACAGATATCTTGCTCCCATTAACGAGTGCACAAAGCCCGTATTCGTTCTTGTTGGTAACCACGACGATAACGTTTATGGCTCTGTTTCCGACTCCGTAACCCTTGAACAGCTTAACGCAAGAGTTATGACCAACGACAAGTGGCAGACTGCTGTTATCGACAAGTATATAAACCGTACACTTGCCGATGGTACTGTAATTGACGTTGTTCAGAACGAAGACCCCTACAAGACCGAAAAGATTAACTCTAAGTATTTCTACTACGACTTAGATAATAAGAACACACGTATCATCTGCTTAAACGCATCCGACTACGAATACGCTTACGATGAAAACGGCGAGTTCACACTTATTCATAACACCAGCACTTCGGTTAACGTTCGTTCTAACACTTATAACGGCTACACCTTCTGGGGCTACAGCAAGTATCAGCTTAAGTGGCTCGCTGAAGAAGCTCTTGGAACCCTTCCTGAAGATTACAACGTAGTTGTTCTCTCTCACATGGCTATTGCAAAGAGCAGTAGCGGTAAAGAAACCTATCATAACGGTACCGTTCTTTCCGACATTATGGCGGCTTACCAGAATAAGACTTCGTTTAATCACGAAGACTACGGCATCTCTGCAGACTTCGCAGGCGATACCGGCAGAATTATGGCATATCAGCACGGTCACGAACACATTGTATACGAAAAGTACAATGCAGGTCCTGAAGTATGGCAGTTCTCGTCTTCTACCACAAACCCCCATTCCGGTGGCTTAACCGATAGAATTATGAACGAAAACGCTGCTACACTCGACATTATGTCTGCTACCGAAGGCTACGTATTTAAACAGGCTCTCGGTCAGGGCGACAGCGGTATGTTTATGAATAACTTCCCCGTATATGAAGGCGACGTAAACCACGATACACTCGTTAACATCTGCGACCTTGTTAAACTTAATATGCTTAACAGTGCGGGCCTTGCCACAGGCACTATGCCCACCGCAGACCTTGCAAAAATGCGCAAGATTCTTCTTGGCGAGTAAAACTAATAAAAAAGGATGAACCGAAAGGTTCATCCTTTTTTTTATTGGCACTATTGTAGAAAGGGCGGGGACCGCTTTAGCGGTGGAGAGATTGGAAACAAAAAAAGAGAACGACTATAAGTCGTTCTCTTGGTGCCGCTAATCGGACTTGAACCGATACGGTATCGCTACCGAGGGATTTTAAGTCCCTTGTGTCTGCCTATTCCACCACAGCGGCGTGCAATAGAATTTTATTACATTTTAAGCCTTATGTCAAGTGTTTTTTAAGAATTATTTATTCCTCATCCCACTTTTCAAGGTAACTGTGCTTTTCGCCGCTGTCTTTATCACGCCATCCAACAATAGATGCTAAATTAACGTTGTGAATACTTCTGAACAAATTGTCGTCAACCGCAGGGTTGACTTTTTTTATGTCTTTTATAAGCGCTTTAATTTCCTTGCGCTTCGACATTTCTTCGTTGTGCTCGCTTTCTGCTGTAAAACGGCAAGCGCACTGTAAAAACTTAAGCTCGTTAAAATTGGCCCAAGCAATAATGTCCTTTTCCTTAACCTTGTAAAGCGGCCTTATAAGCTCCATACCTTCAAAATTGGTGGACTTAAGCTTTGGAAGCATAGTCTTTATTTCCGAAGCGTAGGTCATGTTAAGAAGCAGGGTTTCAATCATATCGTCAAAATGGTGCCCAAGCGCAATTTTGTTGCAGCCAAGCTCCTTAGCTTTCGAATAAAGGCAACCTCTTCGCATTCTTGCACACAAATAGCAAGGCGCACCGCCTGCATCGGTTACCACGTCGAAGATATTGCTTTCAAAAACCGTAATGGGAATGTTCATTACTTCGGCATTGTGTTTTATAAGTTCGGCATTTTCTTCGTTATAGCCGGGGTTCATAACAAGAAAAACAAGCTCGAACGGGTAAAGGCTGTGTCGGTGTAATTCTTGCATACATTTTGCCATAAGCATTGAATCTTTTCCGCCTGAAATACAAACCGCAATTTTGTCGCCTTCTTCAATAAGCTTGTACTCGTTAACGGCGCCAACAAAACAGTTCCAAATAGGTTTTCTGAATTTTTTTATAATACTTCGTTCAATTTCTTTGTATCTTTCCATATTCGTCCTAAAATAAGTTTTTTATTTATTATATTGTGTTAGCGCATATATTTCAAGTAAAATCATACTTGTAAAATTCTTTATTAAATGGTAACATAAATATATGTAAATTAGGGGGTGTAAACTTGGTTTCCAAAATTAACAGCATAGGCCTTTTTGGACTTGATTCTTATATGATAGAAGTTGAAGCAGACGTAACTAAGGGTCAGCAAGCCTTCGACATTGTCGGCCTGCCCGATTCCGCTGTAAGGGAATCGCGCGACAGAGTGCGTGCCGCAATTAAAAACTGTAAGTATAAATACCCCACGGGACATATTACCGTAAACCTTGCCCCTGCCGACGTTAAAAAAGAAGGCTCGGCGTATGATTTACCGGTACTGCTTGCCTTGCTTATTGCAAACGGTCAAATTAACCCCAAAATTAATTTAGACGAATGTCTTTTTATAGGTGAAGTTTCACTTGACGGAACACTCAGGGGAGTAAATGGCATACTTTCAATGGCAATTGGCGCCAAAGAGCAGGGAATTAAGCACTTTTTTGTGCCAAAAGCAAACGAAATGGAAGGCTCTGTCGTAAACGGTATTAGCATTTACGGCGTAAACACAATTGGTGAAGTCATTTCGCATATTGTCGGAAGCAGTGCAATTTTGCCTGCAGAGCCCTACGATATAAGCCGTATTGAAAATAACAACCATTTTCTTGATTTTTCCGAAGTTAAGGGTCAGACCGTTGCTAAAAAAGCTCTTGAAATAGCCGCTGCCGGCGGCCATAACGTGCTTCTCATCGGTAGCCCGGGCGCAGGTAAAAGTATGCTTGCAAAACGCTTGCCCACTATTTTGCCTGAAATGACCTTTGATGAATCTATAGATACCACTAAAATCTATTCGGTAGCAGGGGAGCTCGATAGCAAAACGCCCATAATTTTAGGCCGCCCCTTCAGAAGTCCGCACCACACCGTTTCTTCCCGTGCAATATCGGGCGGTGGCGCAATTCCCAAACCGGGTGAAATTTCTTTAGCCCATAACGGTGTCCTGTTTTTAGACGAACTTCCAGAATTCAGTAGGGACGTTATGGAATCCTTGCGTCAACCCGTAGAAGACGGCAAGGTTACCATTTCCCGTGTTGCAGGCTCGCTTACATACCCAAGCGCATTTACCCTTGTTGCCGCTATGAACCCTTGCCCTTGTGGCTTTTACGGGCACCCAACAAGGAAATGCACCTGTTCGCCGACAGCTGTTCGCAAATATTTAAACCGTATTTCAGGCCCAATGCTCGACCGACTCGATTTGCATATTGAAGTACCGCCGGTTGAATACGGGGCGCTAAAATCGGCAACTCCCGAAGAAACAAGTGAAAGCGTACGCCAGCGTGTAAACAAGGCGCGTGAAATTCAAAACCAAAGATATAAAGGCACGGGTATTACCTGCAACGCAAGACTTCTTCCCGGTATGCTTTCCAAGTATTGTGTACTTACGGCTGAAGCCGAAAAAATGCTTTCATCTTCATTTGAAAGACTGGGCCTTTCTGCCAGAGCGTACGATAGAATTTTAAAGGTTTCAAGAACAATATCCGACCTTGAAGGAAAGGAATTAATAGAACTTTCTCACATTGCTCAGGCAATACAATTCAGAAGTTTAGACAGAAAATATTGGGAGGGGTAACCCTCCCTTTATCATTGACAAAAAAGATATATTGTTATATAATATATCTTACAGTATTATGTCTACAGGAGTCTGTTATGGAAGAGAAAATAGTAACAACTAATACAAGAACGGTCGATTACGTTTATTTGTTCCGTGTTCTTTTAAAGAATTGGCTAATAATTTTATTGGCAGGTGTACTTGCAGCTATTATCGGCTTTGTATATTCTACGTATTTCATTACTCCGCTATACAGAGCAAATGCTACAATGCTTGTTGACCTTAGAAATTCCGTCCACGACGATTTATCGTACGAGCAGGTAAACGTTGCCGAAAAATATGTTTCAACCTTGGCCTACGTCATGAAAACCAACACCGTGCTCGAACCGGTAATAGAAGAATTGAAACTCGACGAAACGGTATCAAGCCTTGCTTCAAAAATTCAGGTTTCCACCCTTGACGATACACTTCTTATTCGTGTTGCCGTAAAACATTCCGACCCTAAAATGGCACTCAAAATCATTAAAACTATCGTAAATGTAGCGCCCGAAATAATTAACCAAAAAATTACTTCGGGTTATATAACCGAAATAGAATCACCGTCGGTTTCACCAAAACCTGTAACACCGAATATTTTCCGTAATACTGTCGGTTTTGGCGTGGTAGGCATTTTAGGTGTAATCGTGCTTGTGTTTATATTTAATCTTTTCAATAACAGAATAAGGTCTGTTGAAGAACTTCAAACCACATTAGACCTGCCGCTTCTCGGCGTTATTCCAACATTAAACATTAAAAATGGTAAAGGAGCAAAGGCGTAATGAAAAAGAATAAACATTCGGTAGACACCTTTGAAGTTTTGTCCGATAAAACTCCGTTTACCTATCTTGAAGCATTTAAAACCTTCCGTACAAATGTAGAGTTTGTTACTTCTATCGGTAATCATAAAGCTATAATTATGGCAAGCTCACTTTCGGGCGAAGGCAAAACCACCGCTTCAATCAATTTAGCCATTGCACTTGCACAAAACGGCAAAAAGGTAGTGCTTTGCGACTGTGACCTTCGCAGACCTAAAGTTCAGCGCTATCTTCGCATTAAGGCTGCTTCTCAAAACGGTGTAAGCACCGTACTCGGCGGCAAATGTTCCATAGATAGTGCAATCGGTTTTGTAGAAGAATTTAATATTTACGTTATGCTTTCGGGCCACACACCCCCAAATCCCGGTGAACTGTTGGCTTCTGAAAACGCCAAGGCAATGATAGAAGAGCTTAAAACCAAGTTCGACTACGTTATTTGCGATACTCCGCCGGTTTCTGTTGTGTCAGATACTTTGGCCTTCTGCAAACATATTGACGGCGCCGTTATGGTAGTTCGCCAGAACTACGCTTCAAGGGTTGAAATTCAAGAAGCAGTTGAAAAATTAAAAAATGTTGAAGCTAACATTCTTGGAATGGTGCTCAACGATTATGATTCTAAAAAAGACGTAAACTATAAGTACGATAAGTACTATAGCTACAAGAATTATTATGGCGATTATAAGTAATAAGGCGTTTGCCGATATTCATACCCATATTTTACCTGGTATGGACGACGGGGCAACTTCCCCCGAAGAGTCTTTGCGTATGCTGTTAGAAGAACAACGGCAGGGCATAACCGACGTTGTTTTAACCCCGCATTTTAACTTAGCCGGCGAAACCGTAGAAGACTTTTTGGCAAGAAGACAAGCCGCCTTCGATATTCTTTCAAAAGAAATTAAAGAATGTGGCACAGATATAAATGTAAATTTACATCTTGGCGCAGAAGTAAGGTATGACCCTAATCTCATTTATTCCGACGTTTTCAGCCTTTGCATAGGCAATACGTCCTATATGCTTTTAGAGCTTACGGGCACCTACCCCTTTAATTTCGAACAAACAATTAATTGGCTAGTATCGAAAGGCATAAGTCCCGTTTTAGCCCATATCGAAAGATATGATTTTCTGTGTTCAAACAAAAAACTGCTCGATGCACTTTTATATTCAGGCGCTGTTTTCCAATGTAACGCTTCAAGCCTTTTAGGCAGATATTATGCAAAACGTGTTAAAAAGCTAATAAAAAGCGGCTATGTACAACTTTTAGCTTCAGACGCACATAATACAAAAGAACGCCCGCCAAAACTTGAAGAAGGGCTTAAAAAGGTCCACAAATATTCTGAAAAATTAGCAGAAAACTCTATTAAAATAATGGAAAATAAGCTAATTTAGTTTGGGCGGACACATTTCTTCGGAGGTATTATGATTAAATCATCATTCATTCGCAGACTTACCTTGGTTTTAATAGATATGGCCTGCTTTGTTGCAATTTTTACGGCATCCTTCGTCATATCTGAATACTTTTCTTCAACAAGTGTAAAGCTCGATATTGCTGCTTCTTATTTTATAACGGGCGGCATTTTCGGCGGAATATTACTGCTTTCCCGTTTGGTGTTTTCCGTATACACTAACGTTTGGCGCTATGCAAACTCCAAGGCATATTTAACCATGGTATTTTCCGACATTGTCGGAGGACTAGGCGCACTTGTTGTTTCCTATGCACTTGACGACTATTCGCTTTATATGGGCGTGTGGCAAAGCACCGTAATTGTGGCGCTTTATTGTCTTGCAACCTTAACGCTTCGTTTCGGTTATCAGCAGTATTACCGTCATTTCAACCTGAATCTCGATTATCTTAATAAAATTGGTGTAGCAATTGTTGGTGCAGGTCAAATTGGCACACTGCTTGCCGAAGAGCTTAAATACAACACAACTTCGCACTATCGTCCCATCTGCTTTATCGACAAAAAGGCCGATAAAATCGGCGGTAAAATTGCAGATTTAAGGGTATATAAGGAAGACGAGCACGTAATAGAAAAAATTAAAAATTTACCCGTTCAGGAAATCTTTATTGCATTGCCTAATATTGATGGTACAACTGCTAAAAAACTTCTTGATTTTTATTCAAGAACAGGTTGTAAGGTAAAAATTTACGACTTCCCCATAAATCAGGTAGAAGGCGAAGCAAACTCCAAGCGTGTTCTTCGTCCCTTCAATATTGAAGACCTTCTGTTCAGAGATGCGCTTAAAATTACAGATAGCGGCATGAACGCCTATTATAAAGATAAAATCGTTCTTGTAACGGGTGGCGGCGGTTCTATTGGAAGCGAGCTTTGCCGTCAGGTAGCAAAGCGCCACCCCAAAAGGCTAATTATTTTAGATATTTACGAAAATAACGCCTATGAAATTCAGCAAGAACTCTTAAGAAAATATACCGATAGGCTTGATTTGTGCGTAGAAATTGCATCGGTAAGAGACCCCGAAAGATTAGACGCAATATTTAATTATTATAAGCCCGACATCGTTTTCCACGCCGCAGCACATAAGCACGTGCCCTTAATGGAGCATAGCAGCTGCGAAGCAATTAAAAATAACGTATTCGGCACCTACAACGTTGCAAATGCCGCAGAAAAGCATTTGGTTAAAAAGTTTATTTTAATCTCAACCGATAAAGCGGTTAACCCCACTAACATTATGGGCGCAACCAAAAGGCTTTGCGAAATGGTTGTACAATGCCGTAACAACGGCACCACTTCCTTCTCTTGTGTGCGTTTCGGTAACGTGCTTGGCTCAAACGGCTCGGTAATTCCGCTGTTTAAAGCTCAAATTGAAAAGGGCGGCCCAATAACCATTACCGACAAGCGCATTATCAGGTACTTTATGACCATACCCGAAGCCGCACAACTTGTTATGGAAGCAGGCTTCTTGGCCGAACGTGGTGAACTTTTTGTTCTTGATATGGGTAAGCCCATTAAAATAATTGACCTTGCCGAAAATATGATAAAGCTTTCGGGCTTCAGACCTTATGAAGACATCGATATTGTTGAAGTTGGTCTTCGTCCCGGCGAAAAGCTTTATGAAGAGCTTTTAATTAAAACAGAAACTCTCGATAAAACCGATAATAACCTTATCTTTATCGAACGAGACCAACCGCTTCCGCGTCGTGAGATAGATAAAAAGCTTACAGCGCTTAAAAAGGTGCTTGAAGCCACCAAGGGCGAACTTAGCAGCGAAAAAATCAAAAAAGCAATGAAAAAAGCAATTTCAACCTATCACGACCCTGACGAAGTAAACTGCAAAGCTGAAGAGTCCGAAGAAATGAACAATACCAAAGACGTCGGCGAAACGGTGAATGTTTAAATGAAAATATGTTATATTATTGGGGCAGGGGAACTGCCCCTGCTTTATATCAAAAAAGAAAACAGTATGCTTATTGCGGCCGACGGTGGTTTTGCCAAGCTTCAAAACCTAACGCCCGATATTACTGTGGGTGATTTCGATTCGCTCGGTTTTGTACCGGGCGGTAAAACTGTAACCCTGCCTACTAAAAAAGACGTAACCGATATGAAGTATGCGGTAGACGTCGGCATAGAAAAAGGCTTTAACACCTTTGTACTATACGGCGGCACGGGCGGCCGACCCGACCACACCTTTGCAAACTACGCCTTATTATGCTCACTTGCAAAAAGTGGTAAAAGAGCATACCTTATAGGCGACGGCTTTGTGGCAACGGCAATATGCAACTCTTGTATAAGCCTTCCAAAAAAAGAAAAGGGCACAGTGTCGGTGTTTTCGGCCGATACGGCGGCAAACGGCGTAACAATAGAAGGCCTTGAATACACCCTTAAAAACGAAAACCTTACCTTTTGCGAGCCGCTTGGTGTCAGCAATTCATTTGTAGGAAAAGAAAATAAAATTTCGGTTAAAGACGGAACGCTTCTTATTATGTGGGAAGAAAATAATGTTAAAAATTTTATTGACAACCTTTATAAGTAAGAGTATAATCTATTTGCCGAACAGAAAACTAAATAATCAGGGGTGCCGCAAGGCTGAGATAAGCAACCGCTTAAACCCTTTAACCTGATATGGATAATGCCGTCGTAGGGAGATTACATTTGTTTCAAATAAGTTTTACCGCACGGAGTGTTTCTGTGCGGTAATTTTTATTTGAAAGGAGTAAGAACGTGAAAAAGTCAAACATCAGAAAAATTGCCGTAAGTGCCATACTTATTGCTTTGGGTGCAGTTTTAAGTTTAATTAAAATATGGACAAACCCCTGGGGCGGAAGCGTAACACTGCTTAGTATGGTGCCCATAGTCTTAATTTCTGTTATGTTCGGTACACCGTGGGGTCTGTTTTCGTCTTTCGTATACGCCCTTGTTCAAATCGGTGTAGACCTTGCCGGTATGATGGGCTGGGGTATGGACGTAAGAATGTGGGTAGGCGCCATTGTTTTCGATTACCTTTTGGCCTATACCGCTATCGGTCTTGCAGGAATTTTTCGTAAAAAAGGCGTTGTCGGCGTATGTGTGGGAACGGTTATTGCACTTTGTGTAAGGTTTGCAAGCCACTTTGTTTCGGGGTACATCTTCTTCGATATCTGGATGCCCGAAACCTTTTCAAACCCTGCAGTTTATTCGGTAGTTTATAACGGTACCTATATGTTGCCTGAGCTTGTGTCAACCGCAGTTGTTGTGTTTGTTCTTTATAAGACCAACGCAATTAAACGAATACTAAGCCAAATTGAAAACTAAAAATAAAGGGCTCGAAAGAGCCCTTTATTTGTTGCAAATTTTGTCCTTATGTGGTAATATTATCTATTAGAAGTTGAAAACTCTTTGGAGGAATTATGTTAAAACTTGAAAATATAACCTATAAGGTAGAAAACAAACTTATACTCGATAATATATCGCTTAGTATAGATGAACGCTTTGTTGCAATTACCGGCCCTAACGGCAGCGGTAAATCAACACTTGCCAAAATTATTGCAGGCATTATTCCTGCAACCTCGGGTAAAATCTATCTCGACGGCGAAGATATAACAAACCTTTCCATAACCGAGCGCGCCAATAAAGGTATAAGCTTTGCCTTCCAACAGCCCGTTCGCTTCAAGGGCATAACCGTAATGGATTTAATTTCACTCGCTTCAGGCAAAAAATTAACCGTTGCCGAAGCGTGCGAATATTTGTCGGAAGTCGGCCTTTGCGCAAGGGACTATATCAAGCGTGAAGTAGACGGCTCGCTTTCGGGCGGCGAACTTAAGCGCATTGAAATTGCAATGATAAATGCCCGTGGCACCAAGCTTTCGGTTTTCGACGAGCCCGAAGCAGGAATTGACCTTTGGTCTTTCCAAAACTTAATTAAGGTCTTCGAAAAAATGTACGAAAAAAACCGTGGCTCAATTCTTATAATTTCCCACCAGGAAAGAATACTCGATATTGCCGATAAAATATTAGTTTTAAAGGCAGGCAAAATAGATAAAATAGGCACTAAAGCTGAAATTATGCCTGCACTCTTAGGCATAGATTCAGGTTGCCGTTACGTAAAGGAGGGGTAAATTCGGTGGACGCAATTCAAAAAAATCTTCTCGAGCAGATTACCGGTCTTCACGAAGTGCCCCAGGGCGCATATTCGCTTAGAATTAACGGCTCGCTTCACGGTAAAAATTCTTCCGAAAATATTGAAATAGTTAAAAAGGAAGATAAGCCGGGTATAGATATTTACATTAAAGCAGGCACAAAGAACGAAAGCGTTCACATTCCGGTTCTGCTGTCAAGCACAGGCCTTAAAGAGCTTGTTTATAACGACTTTCATATTGGCGAAGACTGCGACGTTACAATAGTTGCAGGTTGCGGAATTCACAACGGCGGCGATGCCGACAGTGAACACAGCGGTATACATTCCTTCTTTGTTGCTAAGAATTCAAAACTAAAATACGTTGAAAAGCATTATGGCTCGGGTTCGGGTAGCGGAAAAAGGGTTATGAACCCCACCACCGTAATTGAACTCCATGAAAACGCTTATATGGAAATGGAAACCGCCCAAATTAAAGGGGTAGACGACACCATACGCACTACCAAGGCAACCCTTGCAGCAGGCGCAACACTCAAGGTGGGCGAAAAGCTTATGACCCATGGTAGCCAATATGCCGAAACCCGTTTTGAAGTAGACTTAAACGGTGAAAATTCGGGTGCACATGTGGTTTCCCGTTCGGTTGCTAAGGAAAATTCCAAACAGCTTTTCATTTCCCGTGTTAACGGAAATAACGCCTGTTCGGGACATACCGAATGCGATGCAATAATTATGGACAACGCTTCGGTTTCGGCCGTTCCCGAAATTATGGCAAACCATACCGATGCACAGCTTATTCACGAAGCCGCTATAGGTAAAATAGCAGGGGAGCAGCTTATTAAGCTTATGACCTTAGGCCTTACCGAAAGTCAGGCAGAAGAACAAATAATTAACGGATTTTTAGTATAAAAAAACGACCTCTTACGAGGTCGTTTAGTTTTTTATTTGTCGGCAAGTGCTCTGGTAAGCCAGGTTGTTGCAAACTGCATTGCTTCTGCAAAACCGTTTTTCTCGGTTGATTTTGTAACGTTGTCAAGCTTTTCGGAATCGTTCTTAATAAGCATAACCTTAATTTTGTCGGCTACTTCAAGCTCACCTTCGGTGTGGGAAGAAAGGATTTCAAGCTTAATAACGTATTTTTCGCTCATATCGCCGTAATAAACGGTGTTTCCTTTGCGAACAAGGGGTTTATCTTTATAGTTTAAAAAATCACTCACTGTGTTTCTCCTTTAAAAATAGTTTAAATCTTAATAGATTATAGCCTAAATATTTACAACTGTCAAGTGTAGGTACTTGACAAGAAAAGGATTTTTTTGTAAAATTACTTAGTATGTAAGTATATGGAGGTTTCATTTATGAAAAACAGTGAAAAATCAATGGACACCGTTGTAGCTCTTGCTAAAGCCCGTGGCTTTGTTTATGCAGGCAGCGAAATTTACGGCGGTCTTTCAAATAGCTGGGACTACGGCCCCTTAGGCGTTGAATTTAAAAACAACGTTAAAAAAGCTTGGTGGAAAAAGTTCGTTCAGGAAAACAAATATAACGTTGGGCTCGATTCTGCAATTATTATGAACCCTGAAACCTGGGTTACTTCCGGCCACGTTGGCGGCTTTTCCGACCCGTTAATGGACTGTAAGTCTTGCCACGCAAGACACCGTGCCGATAAACTTATAGAAGACCACGGCGGCCACGCCGAAGGTATGACCTTCGAACAAATGACCGAGTACATTAAAGAAAACGGCATCAAGTGCCCCGAGTGCGAAAGCCAAGACTTCACCGATATTCGCAAGTTCAACCTTATGTTCAAAACCTTTATCGGTGTTACCGAAGATGCCAAGAACGAAGTTTATCTTCGTCCCGAAACCGCACAGGGTATTTTTGTAAACTATGCTAACATTCAGCGTTCAACCCGTAAGAAGCTGCCTTTCGGTGTTTGCCAAATCGGTAAATCCTTCCGTAACGAAATTACCCCCGGTAACTTCACCTTCCGTACCCGTGAGTTCGAACAGATGGAATGTGAATTTTTCTGCAAGCCCGATACCGACCTTGACTGGTTCTATTACTGGAAAGATTTCTGCAAAAACTGGCTTCTCGACTTAGGCCTTAAGGAAGAAAACCTTCGCCTTCGCGACCACGAAAAAGAAGAACTTTCCTTCTATTCTAAGGCTACTACCGATATCGAATTCTTGTTCCCGTTCGGCTGGGGCGAGCTTTGGGGTATTGCCGACCGCACCAATTACGACCTTGGTCGCCACCAGGAAGCAAGCGGCAAATCTCTTGAATACTTCGACCAGGAAACAGGCGAACACTACGTTCCTTACGTTGTTGAGCCTTCGCTTGGTGCCGACCGTGTAGCACTCGCATTCCTTTGCGACGCCTACGACGAAGAAACCGACGACAAGGGCGAAACCAGAGTAGTTCTTCGTTTACACCCTGCACTTGCTCCCTTCAAGTGCGCAGTTCTTCCGCTTTCTAAAAAGCTTGCAGAGCCTGCAGGCGAAGTGTTCGATATGTTATCTAAACACTTTATGGTCGATTACGACGACGCAGGTTCTATCGGTAAGCGTTACCGCCGTGAAGACGAAATCGGTACCCCCTTCTGCATCACCTACGATTTCGACTCGCTCGAAGACGGTTGTGTTACCGTTCGTGAACGTGATAGTATGGAACAAACCAGAATTAAAATTGAAGAGCTCAAAGACTACATCGCTTCAAAAATTGAATTCTAAAACAAAAATCTCCGACAACATTTGTCGGAGATTTTTTTCTGTCTACTGACAACTTTTAACTGTTTTCAAGAAGTCTGTCCATAATGGAAGGACCGTGTTCAATAAACCTGCCCGTTGCAGTGGCTGTTGCTTCGGTAAAGGTGTCTACACCCGAAAGCGATTTTCTGCTATCGAAAATTAAGTAGGGAACAGGGTCGGAAGAGTGTGTTTTAATAAGAAGTGGGGTAGGATGGTCGGGGCAAATAAGAATTCTGTAATCTTCATTTGCTGAGTCTAAATATTCCTTAACCCTTTTAAGCACCAGCTCATCAATAAGCTCAATAGCCTTAACCTTGTTTTCGGGCTCGCAACGGTGGCCGCATTCGTCGGGCGCTTCAACGTGAATATACACAAGCTCGGTGCCCTTTTTAAATTCTTCAATGGCCGCATCTGCCTTACCAACAAAATTGGTGTCTATGTAACCGGTGGCGCCTTCAACTTCGGGGGTAGCCATTCCTGCGCAAATACCAATACCTTTAAGCAGGTCAACCGCCGAAATTACTGCACCGCTAACACCGTTTTTTCCCTTAAAATCTTTAAGAATGGGCTTAGTGCCTTCGCCCCAAAGCCAAATTGAGTTGGCAGGATTCTTGCCTTCGGCAACACGTTTAAGGTTAACGGGGTGGTCTTTTAAGAATTCATAGCTTTTCTTCATAAGCTCAACCAAGGGCTTTGCGTTTTCGTGGGTGCTTAAATATTCGCCAACAACTCTGCCGCTAATATCGTGCGGCGGTGTCATATTACCAAGCTCGGTAGTGCCTTCCTTAACAACCAAACAGTGTCTGTAGCTAACACCCGAATAAAAGCTGTAGATATCATTTCCAAGCTTTTCTTCAACCGTCTTAATAATTTCGGCCGCTTCTTCGGTAGAAATATCGCCTGCGCAGTAGTCTACCATAGTTTTGTCGCCGTAATTTTCTTCGTCTGACAGGGTAACTATATTGCAACGAAGTGTAACGTCGGTGTCTTTAAGGTCAATACCAATACTTGCCGCCTCAAGCGGAGAACGGCCTGTGTAGCAAACGGCAGGGTCGTAACCCATAACCGAAAGGTTGGCAACGTCGCTGCCCGGCTTTAAACCCTTGGCAACCGTTCTGCAAAGTCCAACCTCGGAAGTTTTAGCCAAAGCGTCCATTGTAGGCTTGTTTGCAAGCTCCATTGGGGTTTTGTTTTCAAGATAATGGGACGGAGTATCTGCCATTCCGTCGCATAAAACAACTAAATATTTCATTTTCGTACCACCTTTTAGAAATATAAGTCAATTATATTCCTAAAACCCTTTCTTGTAAAGAAAAAAGACTTTATTATTTTGTAAAAATGTTATATTATATAATTAATTATTGAGTTTTATGGTGATAAAATGCAAAAGGTAGAAATACTTTCCCCCGTAGGCAATGCCGAAATGCTCTCTGCCGCAGTTCGTAGCGGCGCAGATGCTGTATATCTCGGACTTGATGACTTCAATGCCCGAAGAAATGCCGAAAACTTTACTATCGCTTCCCTAAAAGATGCGGTAGCGTTTTGTCATGTCCGTGGGGTTAAGGTGTATTTAACCCTTAATATTATGCTTAAAGATGACGAAATTGAAGACGCCGTAAAACAAACGGTAGCCGCCGCAGAATGTGGAATAGACGGCGTAATCACGGCCGACATAGGCTACGCATCCTTAATTCACAAGGTTTTACCAAAACTGCCCATTCACGCTTCAACCCAAATGACCGTCCATTCTCCGTCAGCCATAAAACCGCTTAAAGAAATGGGCTTTTGCCGTGTTGTTGTTTCCCGTGAAATGAGCAAGGCAGAGCTTGCCTCGTTTTGCCTTGAAGCAGGGCGTCAAAATATGGAAGTAGAAGTTTTTGTGCACGGCGCCTTATGTATGTGTATGTCGGGCCAGTGCTTGCTTTCTGCAATGCTTGGTGGCCGAAGCGGAAACCGTGGGCTTTGCGCAGGACCTTGCCGCTTGCCGTTTTCGGTTATTGGCGGCGATAATTACGATTTAAGTCTGAAAGATTTGTCGCTTATTGAATATTTAAACGAACTAAAAGATATGGGGGTTGCTTCCCTTAAAATAGAAGGCCGAATGAAGCGGCCCGAATACGTTGCCGCCGCAACCGCCGCTTGCCGCCAAATGTTAGAAAACGGCAGGGCAGAAAAGGGCACAGCCAACGCCCTTTCGGCAGTCTTTTCACGTTCGGGCTTTACCGACGGGTACTATAAGGGCACACTCGGTAAAGATATGTTCGGTATTCGCACCAAAGATGACGTTATAGCATCAGATGAAGCCTTCAGCACCATTCACGAGCTTTACCGAAACGAACGCCAAAGCGTAGAAGTCAGTGGCGAAATTATAATTACACAAAATACCCCTGCAAGCCTTACCGTTACAGACGGTGTAAATACCGTAACCGTTATTGGCGACACACCCGAAAAGGCACTTAACCGTCCGTTAGATGCTTTTTCGGTTAAAGAGCGCCTCGAAAAAACAGGCTCAACACCATACTTCTTTAAAACCCTTAACGTACAGCTTGACGACGGACTTGTTCTAAGAGCGTCGGCCCTTAATTCGCTTCGCCGTGAAGCGCTCGAAAAACTTTCGGAGTTTCGTGCAAAAACAGACCCTGTTTTACCCGATTATTCCTGCTTTAATAAGAACAAAAACAAAACTGCAAACGGCATTAAAACCTATATTAGAATAGATAACCTTTCCCAATTAACCGATGCCGCAAAAACAGCCCATACGGTAATTGTTCAGGTAGATACCAACCCCGACGACCTACCCCAAAACCTGAACTTCGCCGTTGAACTGCCCCGTGGTATTTCGAACGAAGAATATATAAAAGACCGCCTTTCAGCCTTTAGCAAAAGGGGAATAACCACCGCTTTTTGCGGCACACTTACCGCAACCGAGCTTGCAAAGCAGGCAGGCTTTAACACCGTCAGCAATTACGGTTATAATATTTTTAATTCCTATTCGGCCGCCTACCATAAAGAAAACGGCGCAAAAGAAATTGTGCTTTCGCCCGAATTACTGCTTAAGGATATACAAAAAATCTCAGCCGACGTTAATAAAGGCATAATATCTTACGGCCGCTTACCCTTAATGCTTACCCGTAACTGCCCCGTTAAAAACAAAATCAACTGCGCCGAGTGCAAAAGAAGCGGGAGCCTTACCGACCGAAAGAACGAAAGCTTCCCGGTGCTTTGCCGAAACGGCTATAGCGAGCTTTATAATTCAAAGGTGCTTTGGCTTGCCGACAGGCAAAACGAGCTTTCGGGCCTCACTTTCCAAATTCTGTATTTTACAACCGAAACACCCGAGCAGGTTAACGAAGTTATAACTGCCTATAAAAATAATTCTGCCCCCAAGGGCGAATTTACCCGCGGCCTTTATTACCGTGGTGTAGAATAAATTAAAAAGACCTAACAACTTTGTTAGGTCTTTTCTTTTTCCTTTAAAACTCTGTATGCTCGGCGTATTGTTAAAACGGCAATTACTGTGGTAAGCACTCCCACTACCGAACCGCTTAAAACGTTAAGAAAATATCTTATCTTTTCATCAAGGTCTGAAAAAAGAAGCACCGAAAACTGAAGCGAAAAAAGCGACATAAGTGCGACAGATAGGCTTAACGCCTTGGCGGCGTAAAGGGTAGGGCTCTTTAAATGCCGTAGCCGTACCGTGTCGAAAAGTGCCGCAACAATTCTGAAAACCGCGTATGCGGCAGTAACGTAAATCACAAGCCTACTATACTCTGTAGCCTTGCCTTGCCATATCATAAGGTAAATAATTGCCGTAATTGAAGCGCTTAAAATCAGTAGCATAATACCGCAGGTAAAAAGGTCGCTGTATTCCTTTCTGCCCCTTTTTTCAAACCCCTTTTTTAAAAGGAAGAATTTTATAAAGCAAAGCATTATATAGTAAACCGAAACGGCGCCAAACCACACCGAACGGTAAAAAACGCCCGTAAAAATATTGAAAACAGCATACCCCACGTTTATAAGTAGTCCAAGCCTTAAAAATAGCTTGGTTCGTGCTTTTACGTCTTTTATATATTTTTCTGAAAAGGGCATAATTTTTATTAAAATTTCAAAAACCTTGTTCATAATAATTATTGTGCCGAATAAAAATCAAAATATTTATAAAAAGGTATTGACAAAACGGGAAATAGAGTGTATTATACAACTGTACTAATCGTAATAGTACAGTTAGAACAAGGAGGGAATTTTTGTGATAACAATAGATTACAAAAGCAGAGTCCCTATTTACGACCAAATAACAGCAGGCTTTATTCGTCTTAAAACACTCGGCGTTTTAAAGCCGCACGACAAACTGCCAAGCGTTCGCAGTATGGCAAGCTCGCTCGGTATTAATCCCAATACGGTGCAAAAGGCTTACGCTATTCTGGAAGCCGACGGGGTTATCTATTCGGTGTCGGGAAAGGGTTCCTTTATTTCCGACGACCAAAATGCCGATGCCGCAATACTTTCGGCCGCAAAGAACGATTTTAAAATGGCGGTAGAAAATGCTAAAAGTATGGGGCTCAGTTTCGATGAACTGACAAACGTTTTACAAACAGTATTTGGGGGAGGGGAAAAGAATGATTGAATTTATTAACCTTACAAAAAAATTCGGCGACTTCAGCGCCATAGATGAAGTAAATGCAAAAATCAAAGACGGCAGTATTTACGGGCTTGTAGGCTCAAACGGTTCGGGTAAATCCACCTTGCTTCGCTTGCTTTCGGGCGTATATTACCCCGACGGCGGCAACATTTCGGTAGACGGCTTCGCCGTGTTCAACAATCCCGAGCTTAAACAGCAGATTTTTTACCTGCCCGATGCACCCTATTTCTTTAAAAATGCAACCATTAAAGAAATGGCCGATTTTTATGAAGGCATTTACGAAACCTTCGACCGTGCCAGGTTCGACCATTTAAAAGACGTGTTCCCAATAAGCACAACCAATAAAATCGACAATATGTCAAAGGGTATGCAACGTCAGGCGGCCTTAATGCTGGCCCTTTCCACAAACCCTAAATATCTGCTTTTAGACGAAGCTTTCGACGGCCTTGACCCCGTTATGCGAAGTGTTTTAAAGGAGCTGCTTATTGACGGCATTGAAACCAACAGTATGACGGTAATAATTGCATCGCACAACCTTCGTGAGCTTGAAGACCTTTGCGACCACGTAGCCCTTATTCACAAAGGTAAAATCCTTTTCAGCGATTCGCTCGAAGACGTTCGCAGTAACTTCCATAAAATTCAGGCGGCATTTAAAGTGCTTCCGCCCGAAATTAAGCTTCACGACCTTGATATTATTAAGTGCGATAAGGTCGGCTCTCTTCTTCAAATGGTTATAAGGGGCGAAGAAAAAGAAATTATGGACAAAATTAATTCGTTAGACCCAATTTTCGCCGAAATTATTGAGCCTACTTTAGAAGAAATATTTATGTATGAAATGGAGGCGGTCGGTTATGACATCAAAAATTTGCTTAGCTAAAAATCATCCCGTTCTTAACTTCTTTAAGTTCACCCTTAAAAAGCAAACTCCGTTAACATTGCTTGTAACCGCCTTTTCGTTACTGTTTTGTCCGGGTATGCTTTTACAAGATGCAAACGACGACCTTATCAGAGAGTACAACTTAGACGCCTGGGCTTTCGGCACATGTTCTTTTGTAATTCTGGTTGCCGCCGTTGCGCTTGTTTGTATGCTGCTTCTTCTTAACTTCGGTTATCTTTTTTCTAAAAAAGCAGGCGATATGTACAGCGCTCTGCCTTTTACCAGAAATCAGATGCTCTTAACAAGAGGTGTCAGCGCATTTATAGGCGGTCTGTTCTTAATGACCGCATCATATTTCGGCCTTGCAATGATAAACTCTCTGCCCACGGTTAACGGCGTAAGCGTTGCTACGGTAATTAACACCTTCTTGTTTATGCTGCTTTCCTTAGTGGTTTTAAGTGCCTTCTGTCTGCTGTTTGTTATATGCAGCGGCGGCTATTTTGATACTATAATTGCCTTTTGCGCAATTAATGCTGCACCGGCCTTAATTGTAGCCCTTATATTCGGTATTGCCGAAGAATCGGCAACCGGCCTTGCTTTCGACTACTATCAGTTAATATACCTTACCCCCATAGCATTCATCTCTTTTAAACTTATGAAACTGCCGTATGCTATGGAACGGCCTCAAAACATTTTATCGATAACAGAAAAAACAAGCATCTTTACGGTTATAGGCCTTATAGTTTTCGGTGCCCTATGCGTTATTGCGGCCGTAAAACTCTTCAAGGTAAGAAAAAGCGAAACCGCAGGCGATGCATATTCCTTTAAGTTTATGCCCATTGTAATTTCACTGCTTGTATCTATTGTGGGCGGCTTTATAATGGCAGGCATATTAACCGGATTTAGTTTAAACTTTAATATGGTTTTCTGGTTCTTCTTTGTGGTTTGCGCAATACTTTGCTCTATAGCAATAGGCGCCATTACAAACCGTGGCTTTAAAAAGGTTAAACGCTCGGTGGTAAACGGTGTTATTTCCGCCGCACTTATGACGGTAATGGTTATTGTGGGGCTTTACGTGGCAGACTATGCCGAACACAGAATACCAAAGGCCGAAAATATTGAAACAGTTTACGTGGCTGATACCGAATATAAAGAGCATATAGATTTAGCCGTTAAGCTTCATAAAGGCATAATTGATTGCCTTGATGCAGAGGAAAACGACGGCTATTATGAAGACGAATTCCCACCGGTAGTAAATAACGTTAATAATTTCAATTTGGAATACGTTATGAAAAACGGTAGTGTTATAAAACGTCATTATTGGTACAGAAGCCCCGATATGAAAAATCTTCACGACGAAATTTTACAGCTGATGCAAACCGAAAATTTCTATACAAGGTATAAGGCATGTACCAAGGCAACCTATAAGCTAATTGAAGTTCATTCTCATTCAACAAAATTCGGCAGCATAGAAGATAGAGAAGGAAGTCAGAATGCAGTGCTTACCGAACAGAAAGCCGAGCAGCTTATAGCTTTGTTTAAAAAGGAAATGCAGGCGGCCGATATGAGCGTCTTCAACGAAGAAGTATATGGAATATCAATTTCGGGCGACGAATGGTGCGAGCTTTATATTCCCGTTTCCTTTACCGAAACCATTGGCTTCTTGGAAAAAGAATTTACCGAATATGCCGCTAAGGTACAATAACTTGGTGATATAATGAGAAAGTTTTTTTGGATGGAGGGCGTAAGAGTTTACGCCTTTGACAAAATCGATTCAACAAATAGCGAAGCCGTAAGAAGAATAAAGTCAGGTGTAAAACTACCCGCCCTTTTTATTGCCGACAGTCAAACGGCAGGCAAGGGAACAAGGGGCAGAAGCTTCTACTCAGACGGTGGCGGCCTTTATATGAGCCTTGCTGTAAATGCCGACGAAACCCGTATTCAACGGCTAACCGTGCTTGCCGCCGTAGCTGTGGCACAGTCTATTGAAAAGCTTACCGGTAAAACGGTTGGCATTAAATGGGTAAACGACGTCTACCTAAACGGCAAAAAGCTTTGCGGCATACTCTGCGAAAGGGTGGCCGACCCCATAAGCGGTAAAACCCTTGGGGTTGTTATAGGCATAGGTATAAACCTTTTTGTTAAAGATTTCCCCGACGAAATTAAAGATATTGCCGTAAGCCTTAACAGTAAGGGTGTAACCGCAAAAATACTAAGCTGTGAAATCACAAACCGCATTTTAAAACTGCTTTCTGGCGAAGAAGATTTTATGCAGTATTATAAAGAAAAGTCTGTGCTTTTAGGCCGTGAAGTCTGCTACGTTAAGGACGGAAAACAGTATACGGGTATTGCCCGTGATATTGACGATAGCGGTGCCCTTGTTGTTGAAGACAGCGACCGCTTTACCGCCATACTCTCAAGCGGCGACGTAATGTTACTTAAATAAAAAAACTGCGAAGCTATTTGCTTCGCAGTTTTTTATTCGTCAGCCTTGCGGACTCTTGGTATAAATTTTTCGGCAAATTTGCCGCGTCCTCGGTTTTTAATATAGAAAAAGCCAATAACGCTAAAGACGGCGGCGCCAACAAAGTTTACAATTAAATCCTTCATTGTGTCAATAAGTCCTATATCAATATAACCCTTAACGTCTAATGCATTTCCGTTAATAATAAGGCTTTCAATATCGCTTATACGAATGGTTTTGTTTGTGTTATTAGGGTCAAGCGCCACGCTTGAAATTGAATTTATAATATAATCTTTTTGCATATCGGTTTTAAGAACTATATCGCAGGTAAATTCCAAAAACTCCCAAAATACGCCAATTGTCATTGAAAAGCAAAATGCCACAATGGCAACAAAAATGGGGGAAAGCTGAAACTTAATGCTTTTGCTTTCGTTCAGCAGGTCAACCAGCGCAAAGCCGACCGCCGCACACAAAAAGCCGTTTACCGTGTGTAAAATGGTGTCCCAGTGCGGCACCCTTACGTAAAAATATGCTATTTCCCCAAGAATTTCGGCCGCAAATATAAAAAGCAGAACAATTATTTCAAGGGTGGAAGGCAAATACAGCTTAAAGGTTTTTTCCACAAAGGCAGGCGCCAAAAACAGAATTAGTGATAAACAGCAAACGTAAGCCGTTTCAAAATCTCGCCTGAAAAGCGCAACCACAAGTGCCGCAATAACAATTATGCGAAGAATTAAATACACAACAAAGGTGCTTTTATTTTCTTTTATGTTATTGCGCAAATCTTTAAAAATAGATTTTCCCAAAATTAACCACCTCGCCATATTAAGACTATCACCACTTTTTTAATAAAGTATTAATAACTTGATATAAAACTATTAATTTGCTATAATAAACAAAAAACCAAAAGGGGAGAACACATTGCAAAATTTCAGCGCCTTTACAGAAGAAACCATACCGCAAATAAAGCTTAGCGGCAAAAAGCCAAGCCTGTTGCTTCATGCTTGTTGCGCCCCTTGCGCCTCTTACGTTATAGAATATTTAAGCGATTATTTTAATATAACCCTTTTTTATTATAACCCAAATATTTCACCAAAAAGCGAATACGATTTCAGGCTATCTGAACTTAACCGTTTTATTTCCGAGCATCCTAAGGCCAAGGGAATTACTGTTTTACCCTGCGAATATAACCCCGAAGAGTTTTATTTTATAGCCAAAGGGCTTGAAGACCTTAAAGAAGGGCAAGAACGCTGTAAACTCTGTTACGAGCTTCGCCTTAGAAAAACGGCCGAAGCGGCAAAAAAAGGCGGGTTCGATTTCTTTACAACTACCCTTACAATAAGCCCATATAAGAACGCCGCCTGGCTTAACGAAATAGGCGAAAATTTAATGAAGGAATTTTCGGCGAATTACCTTTTTTCCGACTTCAAAAAGAAAAACGGGTACAAGCGTTCTATAGAGCTTTCAAAAGAATATAATCTCTACCGCCAAGACTTTTGCGGTTGCGCCTACTCCAAAGCTCAGGCTCAGAGCCATAGACTTGAAAAAACTGTAGATTAGTGATATAATTAAATGAATTGTGTTAGCTTTTCAAAAATAATGAAAGCAGGTAACAAAAATTTATGAAAAGATTTTTTTCCGATATTAAAAAATTCGGCAATTATATAACCTATTCGGCCCAGTCGGAGCTTAAGGCAGAGGTTGCAGGCTCCTTCCTTAGCTGGCTGTGGTGGATTTTAGACCCCATGCTTTATATGGCGGTTTATTCCTTTATTGCCATTTTAATTTTCAACCGACCCGAGCCGCACTTCCCGGTCTTCGTTTTTGTGGGCCTTAACGTTTGGCAGTTCTTCAGCAAATCGTTAAAATCAAGCGTGGGCATAATCTCGGCAAACCGTGGCATTGTGTCTAAGGTCTACCTTCCTAAGCATATGTTCGTGCTTTCAAAAATGTGTGTGTTAGCCTTTAAAATGTTCGTTTCCTTCGGGCTTACCGCCGTTTTCCTTATTTTCGATTGCCTGTTTGGCGACCCCGTACAAATAACCTTCAGAATACTTTATCTCATTCCGCTGTTTGTGCTTCTTTTCATCGGCACCTTTGCCGTAAGCCTTTTTATAATGCATTTCGGCGTTTTTGTTGAAGATTTAAGCAACGTTATTACGGTTGTTCTTCAACTTGGGTTCTATGTTTCGGGCGTTTTCTTTTCGCTTGAAAATCGCCTTACGGGCGACCTTGCAATACTTGGCAAAATCTTAACAAACGTTAATCCGCTTGCCTTCATTATGGCCGATATGCGTACCGCTATACTCGGCGGCGACAGTTTTCATTTTGTAGCCTTTGCCGTTTGGTTCGTTATTGCAAGCATTGCCGCTATTCTCGGCGTTCGGCTTGTGTACAACTTCGAAAACAGCTACGTTAAGGTTATTTAAGAAAGGAGATTCAAATGGCAGAAACCGTAATTACCGTTAAAGACGTAAAAATAAGATACCGCTATCTTAAAAAAATCTCCCTTGTTAAATCTATGTTTTCCCTTAAAAAATTCGCCAAGACCGACTATTTCGAAGCCATAAAGGGCATATCCTTTGAAGTTGAAAAGGGTCAAATTCTTGGTATTGTAGGTAAAAACGGAAGCGGTAAGTCAACACTGCTTCGTGCAATTGCAGGCATCTTTTCGGCCGACGAAGGCGTAATAGACCTGCACGGAAATTCTGTTTCCTTAATGTCAATAGGCGTTGGCTTCAAGCGACCCTTAACCGGCCGCGAAAACATTTATCTTTCGGGCATGCTTCTTGGCTTCTCAAAAGAAAAAATAGATGAACGAATTGACGAAATTATCGAATTTTCCGAGCTTGGTAAGTTTATCGACCGTCCCGTTAAAACCTATTCAAGCGGTATGCATTCAAAGCTTGCTTTTTCCATTTCGGCAATACTTGAAACCGAAATTATGCTTATAGACGAAGTGCTTTCGGTAGGCGATGCAAAGTTTAAAAAGAAGAGCTTCGAAAAAATGAAAAGCCTTATTAAAGACAAAGACCGCACGGTTGTAATTGTATCTCACTCAACCGAAACCCTTCAAAAGCTGTGCGACAACATTTTATGGATTCACGACGGCGAAATGAAAATGATGGGTCCCACCGCAGAAGTTTTACCCAAATATAACGAATTTATGTCATAAGTTTATGAAGAGTTTTTTTAAAAAGTTTAAAAACGTAAAGCTTCGTGATATAGGGCACGTTTTTCTTTTCATGCTTGCACTGCCTATAGCGCTTGTGTATAAACAGTTCCGTAAAAATTTATGGCTTTTTTGCGATAACGGAAAAGAAGCAACCGACAACGGTTTTGTGCTTTTTGAATACGTCTGCAAAAACCACCCGAAGCAAGATGCCGTTTATGCGGTTTATGAAAACAGTATAGATTTCGGTAAGGTGAAGGCTACAGGTAACTACGTAAAGTATGGCAGTTTTCACCACTGGGTACTGTATCTTACCGCAAAGGTTAATATCAGCTCGCAAAAGGGCGGCAAACCAAACTACGCCGTTTGTAATTTGTTAGAGGTTTACGGTATTCTTAGGAATAACCGTGTATTTTTACAACACGGAATAATTCTTACCGATATTGAGTTTTTGTATTACAAAAACACAAAAATGTCCCTTTTCACTACAAGCACCTATCGTGAGTGGGAATGTGTGAACTCGGGTTACGGCTACCCCGAAGGCGTGGTTCAGCTTTTAGGCCTTCCCAGGTTCGATAAACTTCACGATTTCAAGGTGAACAAGGGCCAAATTCTTATAATGCCCACCTGGCGTGAATGGATTGGCACCGACAGCCTTTCAAAAAACGTTGCCAAAGATATTAAGGCATTTAAAGAAACCGAATATTTTAAAAAGTGGAACGCGTTTTTAAGCAGCCCAAGGCTTCTTGAAACCTGCGAAAAATTCGGCGCTAAAATTATGTTCTACCCCCACCGAGACGCTCAACGTTTTGTGGGTTGCTTCAGTACCGATAATCCGCACATTACAATATGCAAATACCCCGAATACACCGTGGGCAAGCTGCTTAAATCTTCGGCTTTTATGATAACCGATTTTTCAAGCGTTCAGGCCGATTTTGCCTATATGAAAAAACCGCTTGCATATTATCATTTCGACTACGAAGAGTACAGCGAAAAGCAATACCACAAGGCATATTTCGAATACGAAAAAGACGGCTTCGGCCCTGCTTTTTCCGATGCCGAAGCCTTGGCCGACTACGTTTATAAAATGGCGCAAAACGGCTTCCAAAATTACGAGCCGTACATATCACGCCACAAAGACTTTTTCACTTTATACGACACAAACAATTGCGAAAGAAACTATCGTGCAATAAAAGAAAAATGGAGTTAACTTTATGAATGGTCCTATCGATTTTGTAATGATATGGGTAGACGGCAACGACCCCGAGTGGCGTGCCGAAAAATCGAAATACGACGGCAAGGTTGTAACCACTTCAAACAGTGAAGTTCGCTATCGCGATTGGGACAACCTTCAGTATTGGTTCCGTGGGGTAGAAAAATTCGCACCTTGGGTTAATAAAATCCATTTTGTTACCTGGGGCCACCTTCCCGAATGGCTCGATACCAATAACCCCAAGCTCAATATAGTAAAACATACCGATTTTATTCCCGAAGAGTATCTTCCTACCTTCAGCTCCCATACAATAGAGCTTAACCTGCATCGTATCGAAGGCCTTGCAGAGCAGTTCGTTTATTTTAACGACGATATGTTCTTAACCGCACCTGTAAAACCCGAAGATTTCTTTAAAAACGGCAAACCCTGCGATATTGCGGCGCTCGACTGCATTTTCTTCGGAAAAGACAGCGCAGGCTCCTTCAACGGTGCCGATATAACCGTTATAAATTCTCATTTCAAAAAGAAAAGAGTCTTAAAAAGAGATTGGCGCAAATGGTATAACCTTAAAAACGGTATCAGAAGCGTTATTAAAACTGCTTTGCTTTACCCGTGGCCTTGGTTTCCGGGTCTTTTATATCAGCACGCTTGCAACAGCTTTTTAAAATCTACCTTTAGCGAAGTGTGGGCAAAGGAATTCGAACTTTTAGACGAAACCTGCAGCCACCGCTTCAGAAAATCGGGCGACCTTAACCAATGGGTTATGAAATTCTGGCAGTTGGCCGAAGGTAATTTTGAAGTCCGCTCCGAAAAATTTGCATATTGCTACCACGTAAAAGAAAGTAATTTTGCAAAGCTTCTTGCCGACATTCCTTCGGGTAAGCATTCGCTTTTATGTATTAACGATACTGCAAGAACAAAGCATTTCGAAGATAAAAAAGCCAAACTTAAGGAAGTACTTGAAGACTGCTTTAGCGAAATTTCTTCCTTCGAAACCAAGGACTATTACACAAAAGTAACCGTTCCCGAAGAAGTGCTGGAAATAGATGCTAATGAACAGTTTATAAACCTGCAAAGGCAAAAGTTTTTAGAAGGCTTGGACTACCTTACCGACGTTTTGAATTTTGCGGCAGGCACCAAAAGCGGCCTTCTTTCAAAATCCCGTCAGCTTTTTGTGCTTTCAAATATTGCAAGGTTTATTAAGGTTCCTTTTTCACCAAAGGAGCTTTTACCGGCTGATGAGGCCGCAAAATATCTGACCCTTCTTAAACGTGTAATCGAACTTATAGATAACGACGTTATAGCATCGCTTGATGCTTCGCCTTACTATAAACTGTTTGTTACTCAACTTAAAACCCAGGCTAAGCCCGAAGTAACCTATGAAAACGACGGCATTTACGTTGGCTACGGTGAAGCTAACCGTTACAGTGCACTTGAAGGCGGCTTTAGCCTTAGTAAAATATGTGTAAACGAAAACGTTTTACACATTGAAGGCACCCTTAAAACCTTAAACGCACTTAAAGACCTGCAAATAGCCGTTCTTTTCGGCGAAAGAGAAGTGCCCGTACAACAGTCTTTTGCAGACAGTGTGCGTATGTATATGGGAATAAAGGTTCAAACCAAAATAGATTTCAGCGCCAATATTCCGCTTGAAAACGTTACAGAGGGAAGCGTTTCTTTTGCAGTTAAAACCGAAGGAAAGGTTTTCCCAATAAACGAAGTTAAATTCAAAAGAACCACTCCGCTTAACAACACGCTTACAAAAGCCTACTATATAAATGACGGTTTTGTTATAACGGCTAAAGAAAACGTGTTAAGTATTCAAAAAGCGGGTGCATTCACAAAGCTTAAAAGGGAAGTTGTCTTTTTAGCGCAAATATTAAAGCACAACAAAAACGGCGGCAAAAAATCGGTAATAGTAAGAATGTGCCTTCCTATAATGAAGCTGTTTGCTAAAAAACCTGTTATTATCGTTGAAGGCGAAACCCTTACACCGCTCTTTGCCGAACTTACAAAGCAAAGAAGCGACGCAGACGTTTATTTTGTTGTTCCCGAAAAGTATCAAGACGACGGAAGCCTTAAAAGTATAGAAAAAATTGTTAATAAAGAAACCAGAAGGTATAAAAGCCTTGTTCTTTTAAGCGGTTTAATTTATACAGATTTTCCCGAAGCCAAGGGCTACAACCCGTTCAGAAAACGTTACGGTTTTTACAAGGACGTTATGTCCAAAAAGAATATAGTTTATTTAAACGAGCAAACCTTTGAAACAGACGAAGAATAACTTATATTTTTTACTAAAAAATATAAAAAACCTATTGACAAATGCGCTTTAGTGTGGTAAACTAAAGCGTAAG
>JAFOCW010000036.1 GCA_017381035.1 Clostridia bacterium
ATTTATCATCTATATTAATTACTGCATTTTTACACATAGAAAACAACTTTTTCTTTGCTTCAAGGTAGTTTTCCATTGTTATATGGTAATCAAGATGGTCTTGTGTCAGGTTGGTAAATGCCGCAACTTCAAAATCTAAATTGAAAATACGTTTTTGGTCCAATGCGTGCGAGGAGCATTCCATAATAACATACTTGCAACCTTCATCTCTCATTTTGGCAAACAATGCGTTAAGATTATAGGCATCGGGGGTAGTGTTTACCGATTCTACAACCTTATCGCCAATAAGATTTTGAATGGTGCCTATAACGCCTGTTTTATAACCTTTAGCTTCAATTATTGCTTTAAGCATATAGGTAACCGAAGTTTTGCCGTTTGTACCCGTTACGCCCAAAAGCTTGAATTCGCGAGAAGGGTTGCCAAAATAATTTGCGGACATTTCGGCATAAGCCTTATGGGTATCTTCAACAATTATTTCAGGCTTTTCACCCGTAGGTCTTTCGGCAATAATTACTGCCGCACCGGCTTCTACTGCGGCCTTGGCAAAGTTATGTCCATCGGAGTTAAAACCGTTTATGCACACAAAAGCAAAGCCTTTTTGCACCTTGCGTGAATCGCAGGTAAGGTCGGCAATTTCAATGTTTCCCATATCACCGTTTATATTCGGTAGCAATTCTTTTAGCAGCATTGTATTTTCCTTTCAAATTAATCAGAGGTAGTGGATTCTCTGAAGTATACGGTAACAGTAGTACCTATTGTTACTTCGGTATTAACTTCAACGTCTTGGTCGTACGCACGCGCGCCCGTCGAAGATGTTGTATTACCCGAGAATTTAATATTAAGTCCGGCATTGCTTGCCGCAGTACTTGCTTCGCTTACCGTCATACCGGTAAAGTCGGGTACTGTAGTAACTGTGTCGGCCGTTTCGTCTTCGGTGGTGTATATAATTATTCGGCCACCCTTACTTATAGTTTCACCATAAACGGGTAACTGTTTAAGAACAGTTTCGCCGTTACCAATAATTCTTACGTTAAGGCCAAGTCCTAAGGCTTCGTTTTTGGCATCGGCAACAGTTTTATCAACAAGGTTAGGCACTTTAATTGCAAAAAGTTTAAGTTCTTCTTCGGTGTACTGCGGTTCATAACCAAGATATGGTAAAAGCTCACGCATAATTTCCGAAGCAACTGGTGCTGCAACTGTGCTACCAAAGTGAGAATCGCCTCTTGGTTCGTCTATCATAACAAGCACGGCAATTTCGGGGTTGTCGATTGGAGCAAAGCCCATAAACGAAGAAATATACAGTCCCCTTTCGCCCGATGCTTGCATTTCTGCAACCTTTTCAGACGTACCGGTTTTACCGCCTACCTCGTAGCCTGAAACGTAGGCATTTTTCACACCGTCTTTTACAACTGCTTTAAGCATTTCACGAAGCTGCTTACTTGTAGTTTCGCTTACAACCTGTCTTTTAACGGTTCTTTCGGTAGTTTTAACAATATTTCCGTTGGAATCTACAATCTTGTTAACAATATAAGGCTTTAAAAGATAGCCCCCGTTAACCGCTGCGCTTGCGGCAGTCATTAACTGCATAGGTGTAATTTTAAAGGTCTGACCAAAGGAAGAGGATGCAAGCTCGGTCGGGCCCATTTTTTCTTGCTTGTGGTAAACCGAACCGGCTTCACCGGGAAGGTCTATTTCGGTTTTCTTGGAAAGGCCAAAGGCTTCAAAATATTTAGAAAATGTTGAAGCGCCAACAAGTTGACCAACGGTAATAAATACGGGGTTACAAGAGCCGACCATAGCTTCTTTAAAGTTTAAAGCACCGTGGCCGCCTTTTTTATGACAATGGTAAACCTGACCTGCCACATAAATAGTGTAACCACAATTATAGTGTTGCTCTAAATTAGTTACGTTTTCTTCCAAAGCCATAGCGGCGGTAATAATCTTGAATACCGAGCCAGGCTCGTAGGTATCTGAAACGGCTTTATTTCGCCATTGTTTATTTAAAAGCTCTGTTCTTGTAACGGTTGCATTTTCTTCGCTTAACAAGGCTTCATCTGCTTCGGAAAGTACGAATGGTTCGTTAGGGTTAAAGTCTCCCTTAACCGCCATAGCAAGCACTGCACCGGTATTTACATTCATAATAACGCAGGCACCACGGTTGCTCGCCTTGTTTGCTTCAACCGCCTGCTCAAGATACTTTTCAGCCACGTGCTGAATATAAGAATCAACCGATAAAACAAGTGAATTGCCTTGTTTTGCTTCTTCAACTATCTGGTAACTGAACGGCATATCGGAGCCGTGCGCATTCTTTGCCGCAACAACTCGACCGGCAACACCTGTAAGGGCTGAATCATAATAGCTTTCAAGACCCGAAAGTCCTTGGTTATCGTCGCCAACAAAACCTAATACTACCGACGCCAAGTTTTCATTAGGGTAATAACGTTTTGTGGTTTCGTCAATTCCAATGTATTTTGCAAGCCCTAAATCGCTGTTTTCCGACAAGAATTCACGAATTTTATCGGCAACGGTTTTATCAACTCGTTTTTTAAGAATTACGTAGTAGGTGTTTTTTTCGGTGTAGGAGTAGGCTTTTTCAAATTCAATATCAAGAATTTTTGAAATTCCGGTTGCAATTTGGTTTTTAACCTTCTCTTGTTTTTCTTTTTTAAGGTCCTTAATGCCGTTGGGCATTAAATAAATGGTGTAAGCGGTATCGCTTTTGGCAAGAAGATTCATCTTGCTGTCGTATATATCTCCCCTTGGGGCGCTTACCAAGGTATCATAAAGTTGTTGCTCAGATGCGAGCGACTGCATTTTTTCGCCGTCAATTATCATTATTTTAGTAAGGCGAAAAGCGCTTACAGAGGTAAAAAGTATAACAACGCTAAGCATAATTATTAGTATTCTTGTTAGCATCATTTTATTAGCTTTATTGGCCATAATTTACCTCCGAACAAAAATTTTAGGGCATTTTTTACCCTTCTTTAAAAACGCTTTATACGAGAGCCCTTAAAAAGAGCTCTCGTATTTACATATTACTTAAATATATTCATTTAATTTTATACTATTCATTTTCTGCGGTAAGAACGTTACCGTTAGCATCAATAGCCTTATTGGTGTCGTTTACACGAATGTAAACAATCTGACTCTTGTCTATTTTTCTCATACCCATTGCCTGAGCGGCAGTTTCGATGTTTTTGTAAGACATCATCTGCTCAAATTCCATATCTATACGGGTTTCTTCGCCGCTTAAAGCTGCAAGGTCGTTTTTCGCTTTAATGATTTGTGAGTTTACTTCACTTATTTCAACTCGAATTGCAATACCTGCACAAATCATGGAAACAAGAAGTATACCTACCATTATTATAGAAACGGTTTTGGAAACTTCACGTCTTGCAACACGACGTGCGGCCTTATTAACTCTTTTCTTTGGCATTTTAACGATTTCGGCGCGGGGAGAATGTTGAGTTTTGGGCATAAAAAGCTCAAAATCATAAGCAAGAGAATCGTTATAATACTTTGCGTTATTCATTTTTATTCCCCTTTTTTGAATTCTATAATTTTTCTATAACCCTAAGTTTCGCACTTCTGCTTCTAAGGTTTAAATTAAGTTCCTCTTCACCTGCAACTATAGGCTTGTTTGTTATAAGCTTGCCTTCCGGCTTTTTGCCGCAAATGCAAACCGGAATGTCGGGTGGACAGGTACAGCCCGTTGCATATTCTTTAAATTTGTTTTTTACTATTCTGTCTTCAAGCGAATGGAAGGTTATTATTGCAAGCCTTCCGCCTTTATTAAGGCAGTTCCATGCGGCATCTATTCCGTCTTTAAGAGCACCAAGCTCATCGTTAACGGCAATTCTTAATGCCTGGAAGGTTTTCCTTGAAGGATTCCCCTGCCTTCTTACAGCGGCAGGAACGGAAGAAGCAATTATTTCGGCAAGTCGGCCGGTTGTAAGTATAGGAGCATCGTTTCGAGCGCTTACTATATTGTTGGCAATTTTAAAAGCAAACTTTTCTTCGCCGTAATCTCTTATTATATTTGTAAGCTCGTAAACATCTAAACTATTTACAAGGTCGGCTGCCGTTGTTCCTTCTTTGCTCATTCTCATATCAAGTGGAGCGTCTTCGTGGAAGGAAAAACCACGTTCACCATTATCAAGTTGAAAGGACGAAACACCAATATCAAGCATTATTCCGTCAACAAGCGGAATATTAAGCTCATCAAGGGCCGTTCTCATATCACGGTAGTTGCTTTTAACAACCGTTGCGGGCAGGCCTGCAAGACGTTCTGTAGCAACCTTTACGGCATCGGGGTCCCTATCTAAAGCAATAAGTCTGCCGCCCTTAAGCTTTTTGGCTATTTCTTTTGAATGGCCTGCACCACCTGCAGTACCGTCTACGTATATACCGTCAGGTTTAATGTTAAGGCCACATAGTGTTTCATTTAAAAGAACGGGTATATGACTAAACTCCATTTTATTCACCAAAGCTGAAGCCGAGTTCATCAATTACAGGAGCAAAATTGTCAAGGGAGAAATTGCTTTGCTCTTCTTCCCAGTTTTCAGGACTCCAAATTTCAATGTTGCTTCTCATTCCAACAATGTGAGCGTTTGCTTCTATTCCTGCGAAGGTGCGGAGCTCTGCAGGAATTAAAACTCTGCCCGAAGCGTCGAGTTCGGCGAAGACCGCGCTGTTAGATAAGAAACGGTAAATGTCTTGCATTTTGCCGTAAGGCAGTTTGTTTAATTTATCGCAAAACTTTTCAAAACCTTCTTCGGTAAAACCCCAAAGACATTTTTTGCCGAAAGCACAAGCACAGATAACAATATTTTCGCCAAAATCGCCCTTAAAACGTGATGGAATAAATATTCTACCCTTCTTGTCAACACTATGGTCAGAACCGCCAATTAGCACGAGCTTCACCTCCTTTGCGCCACTTTACTTTCACTTTTATAATCTTTTGGTGCACTTTTGCGCCACTTTTATAGACACATTATATTATATATGCGCTAAAAAAGCAAGAGTTTTTTTAAAAAAATTATGATATTTTTTAAAAAATAATAGTTGACATTTTTTTCTGCTTGTGGTATTATACTTAGGCGCGATAAAAAAGCGTGATTTTTGCGGATGTGCTGGAATAGGCAGACAGGCACGTTTGAGGGGCGTGTGTCGAACGACGTATGGGTTCAAGTCCCATTATCCGCACCAAAAAGAAGAGTTGACCTTTAGGTTGACTCTTCTTTTTTCGTATATCTACAAGCACTTGAACCCGTGCCAAACAAAAAAAGCACGGTTGCAAAATTGCAACCGTGCTTTATAGTTTGTTTGATATTAGTTATTGTCGTTATAATCTTGGCAAAGAAGATTCATAGCCTTGAAAAGCTTGTGTGTATAAACAAGCGGGCCAATGCCGATTAAAGAACCAAGAACGTTCCAGCCCCAGAAAGTACCGGCGCCGAAGGAATAGTTAATGTTTCTTACCTTAAGGGCATTACCGATTCTGGCAGAAATTCTGTGATACCACACGATAGGTGCAATACCGAAAGTAAGCCAAGAGAAAACAAAGAACAAAAGACAGAAATGCATTGTTTTCTTGCCATCGAACCTTGTAGCAATAAGGTTAACGGTATCGGAAACTTCCGACATAACTACAAGACCGTAAATGCCAAATGTGATGAATGAAAGTAAAATGAATTTTAATAAGCCGCGATTTGTTTTAAATTTTGTCATATAAATTCTCCTTTCTTAGCACAAGTAATTCTTGTACTGCTTTCATAATACTTTAAAACAAGCAACTTGTCAATATTTAGTACAAAACGAAGAAAACGGTCGAAACGACCGTTTTCAAAAATACCTTTATTTTTTTGCCGAACAACAATTTCCCGAGCAGTTTTTGTTAGGACAGCCAATGCACTTGGCGCCCTTCTTCTTAGCTCTTACAATATAACCTATTGCAAAAGCCAGAATAACAGCTAAAACAATTATTATAATTGCATTTTCCATAGCAGTAACTCCAATAATATATTATGCGTTTACAGATTTAGCGTTATATTCTGCTTTAAGCTTTTTGTTGTTGCTTACAGCAACCGCTGTAATTATGCCTGCCATAACAAGAATTGCTACAAGACCACAAATTGCAGGAACTACGCCAAGGCTTGCAGGGTTAGTAACCAAGGTGCCAATAGTATAAACAAGGTAGCCAACAGTAAAGCCGATTGCAAACTGTAAACCAATTCCGCCCCAAAGCCATTTTGCGCTCTTCATTTCGCTATTCATTGCACCAATAGCTGCGAAGCAAGGCGGTGTGAATAAATTAAACATAAGGTACGCAAGCGCTGCAACAGGTCCAATACCCATCACTGCGGCCACTTCGGCTGCACCGCTTTCTAAAACCAACTCTTCTACGTTAATAAAGTTGGTAATTCCAAAACAAACGGCAAGTGTTCCTACAACGTTTTCTTTTGCAATAAAGCCGGTAACTGCGGCTGCGGCAAGTTGCCAGGAAACAACTCCCACAACGGGAACTATTAAATATGCAAAGGGTCCTGCAATTGAAGCGAGTATTGAAGTGTCTGCCGTTTCGGCGGCGGTAAAGGACCAATTGAATGTCTGCATAATTTGCACGGCAGTATTACAAAGAAGAATAATTGTTGCGGCTTTAACTATGTAAGCCCAACCCCTTGAACACATTGACTTAAGCGCTCTTAAGAGTGAAGGTGCTTTATATTCGGGAAGTTCAATAATAAAGAAGGACTTTCTGGGCTTATGGGCAACAACCTTATTAATAAGAAGTGCACCGAAGAAAATAATTACAATACCTGCAAAGTACATAAGGGGGCCTACCCAGGAAGCATCGTTGAAAAATACACCTGCAAACAATGCAATAACGGGAAGCTTTGCGCCGCAAGGCATAAAGGGTGCAAGCATTGCGGTTGCTCTGCGTTCACGTTCGTTACGAATGGTGCGGCAAGCCATAACACCGGGAATTGCACAACCGGTTCCAATAACAAAAGGAATTACAGATTTACCCGAAAGACCCACACGCTTGAATATTGGGTCAAGCACGACAGAAGCTCTTGCCATATAGCCGCAGTCTTCAAGCAGGGCTATAAGGAAATACATAACCATAACAAGTGGTAAGAAACCAATAACGGCAATAACACCGCCGAGCACACCGTCTATAAAAAGTGCGTAAAGAAGTTCGTTAGCGCCTTCCATAAGGCCGCCTATAAAGCCCTGCGCTATTTCAAGAAGGCCAACAAGCCAGTCTGCAATCCAAACGCCCGGGCCTGCCTGAGAAATCCAGAAAACCGCATACATAACAACTGCAAATATGGGAATTCCTGCCCACTTGTTTGTAAGCACGGCATCAATTTTATCTTGGAAACTTATATCGCTTGTTTTTACCTTACGGCTTTCTACTTCGGCTACAACCGCATTTACGAATTCAAAACGTTTTTTATCTGCGGCTACAACTGCACTTTTGTTAGTAAGGTCAATAATGCCTTGTGAATAAGGCGCCTTTTGTCCCCTGCCGTAAGCGTCAGTAGCGGCATTTACAAGCTCTTGAAGCCCATCGTTTTGTGTAGAAACCGTTTTTACAACAGGACAACCGAGTTTTAGCGATAATTCTTCGGCATCAATTTCGGTTTCTTTCTTTTCATTAATATCGGTTTTATTAAGAGCAACTACAGTAGGAATGCCAAGCTCTAAAAGCTGGGTTGTAAAGAAAAGGCTACGGCTTAAGTTGGTAGCATCAACTATATTAATAATTATGTCGGGGTTTTCGTTTTTAACGTATGTACTGGTTATGCTTTCTTCCGAAGTGAAGGGCGACATAGAATAAGCGCCCGGAAGGTCAACGACCATAATATCATTATCGCTAAAGCTTTTCTTAATTGGACTTTGTTTCTTTTCTACCGTAACACCTGCCCAGTTGCCAACACGCTCGTTTCTGCCGGTAAGAGCATTGTACATTGTTGTTTTACCACTGTTGGGGTTACCCGCAAGTGCAATTCTCATCTTAGTTCCTCCAAATATTCCTATAAATTTGCAACACAGTTAGCGGCGGCTAACCGTAAATCAAGATAAGTGTGGGGTCTCCCCCACTGATTTAAACAACAATTGCTTCTGCAAGCTGATTATCAATGTTATAACGGCCATCTTTTATAGACACAGTGCAACCGCCCCTTTGTTTAGCAATGACTGTTATAGGCTGACCTGTATAGCAACCTAACGAAAATAAAAAAGCATCAAGTTCTTCGTCGTCGGTCAAAATTGTTTTAACAATATATTCCTGACCGATTTGTGCGTTTTTTAAGTTCATATCTTCCTCCGCCAATTCATTAACAAAAGCAAGTTAGCCTTGGCTAACCGTATGTTATTATATACTCAAAACCAAATTTTGTCAACACTTTTTTATGTATTTTTTTAGAGTTGAAACCAATTTGTTTATATGTTATAATTAGGAAAATGATTTTAAGGGGTATTTTATGCATTTACAAGAATCAGGTGAAATGTATCTTGAAACAATTCTTATACTTTCTAAAAAGAAATCAAACGTAAGGGCAATTGATATTTGCGAACACATGGGTTATTCAAAACCAAGTGTAAGCCGTGCCTTAGGCCTTTTAAAGCAAGGCGGTTACGTTTCTGCCGATAAAGACGGCTATTTAAGCCTTACCGACGTTGGCCTTGAAACTGCCGAAAAAATATTGGCAAGACACAAGGTCATTACCGAATATTTAATTAAGCTTGGCGTTTCGGCAGAAACCGCATCGAACGACGCCTGCAAAATAGAACACGTTATAAGCGATGAGTCATTTAATGCAATAAAAGAGAATTTATAGTTAAAAAACAAAGCCGCAGGAATTCCTGCGGCTTTGTTTTTTAATGACATTTACTACATGCTCCTAAACCTTTGCTTTTTGCTGCAGATAATGTTGTTTCAAAAATGGCATTCGCATTTGACAAGCCAGAACAATATTTTGTACTATGATATTTCTTTCCGGTTTTTGTTATATAAACCGTCTGCGAATCATAGTTGGTGCTTGTTTCCGATGAAAGTAATTCAGCGCTAACATCGCTGTCTTGACCGCTGCTTGTTTGTGTGGAACTACTTTGGTAATCAGATGAAATAACCGAAGAAACTTTAGACGAACTCTCATAAGTTTCATCTTCGGCATCTTGATTTGCAGAGGAACTCCCCTGCTCGCTTGAAGTTACGTACGACGGAACTACTGTCGAAGAACTAGATACTGCCTCTTCTATAGTTTCATCGCTACAAGCAGAGCTGATTCCAGATAAAACCAAAACAATTGCCACCACAATCAAAATAACTTTCTTCATAATAATCCTCCTAAAAATAAAAAGTGCGGCTACCGAAGTAGACCGCACAAAAAACGCAAACTCCGATAGTCGCCAAACTAACCGAGTGTAAAATGGGGCGTAAACGCTCACAACCTACAATCGCCGAAATTTGCATTTTTATCAAACTCAAAACAATTTTAGGTTGTGAAAAATAAGCGTATTTATTCCAAAAAGAAATACACCCAATTTTACACGAATATTCAGTTAGTTTGGCACTATCATTTTAGCATATTATATTTAGAAAGGCAAGAAAAAATAGTTTGGTTAATTAAAGAAAAGCTTACGCCTCATCCTCCGCTAACGCAGCCCCTCTTCTCCGCAAGAGAAGGCTTCAAAAAACAAAGCCGCAGGAATTCCTGCGGCTTTTAATTATTTATTACCCATCAATTTAACAAGAACTGCTTTTTGGGCGTGAAGTCTGTTTTCTGCTTCTGCAAAAATTTCGTCGGCGTGTTCTTCGAACACCTTTGCGGTAATTTCTTCTTCTCTGTGCGCAGGTAAGCAATGCTGTACCATAGCGTCAGGAGCGGCAACGGCCATAACGTCATCGTTAATTTGGTAGCCTGTAAATACCTTTTCACGTTCTGCCTTTTCTTCTTCCTGGCCCATTGATGCCCAAACGTCAGTATAAATAACGTCGGCATCTTTTGCGGCTTCTAAGATGTTTTCTGTGCAAAGGAAGTCGCCATTTTCACTAGCCCATTTCATAATTTCGGCATCGGGCTGATAAGCACTGGGGCAAGCAACCGCTACCTTCATACCCATTTTAATACCACCAACAATAAGGCTGTTTGCCATATTGTTACCGTCGCCGATATAGCACATTTTCTTGCCTTCAAAATTACCCTTAATTTCACGGAAGGTCATAAGGTCGGCAAGCACCTGGCAAGGATGGCAATAATCGGTAAGGCCGTTAATAATAGGAATAGAGCCGTATTCAGCCAGTGCTTCAACTTCGGCCTGCTCGAAGGTTCTAATCATAATGCCGTCAAGATAGCCCGAAAGTACACGTGCGGTATCTTCTACGGGTTCTCCCCTGCCAATTTGTAAATCGCGGCTGGAAAGGAACAGTGCAGAGCCGCCAAGGTCGTACATACCAACTTCAAAGGAAACACGTGTACGGGTGGAAGACTTCTGAAAAATCATACCAAGGGTTTGGCCCTTTAAGTAATGATGTTCAATACCGTGCTTCTTTTCGTATTTAAGCTGGTCGGCAAGGTTTAAAATATCGGTAATATCACCTTTAGAAAGGTCCATGAGTTTAAGTAAATGTTTAGCCATTATTTTACACACTCCTTAATTACGTTAACGGCTTTTTCTAATTCTTGCACAGTAATATTAAGCGGCGGAAGTAAACGCACCTTTGTTTTAGCGGTTAGTACAAGCACGCCTTTTTCTTGGCAGGCCGCTACTACTTCTTTGGCATCTTTTTCGGTTTCAATGCCAATCATTAAGCCCATTCCGCTTACAGATTTAACGCCTTTAGCGCCATTCAGTTCTTTAAAAATGTACTCGCTTTTAGCCTTAACGTCGGCTAAAAGCTTACTGTCTATTCTTGAAATTATGTTATATGCGCCTGCGCAGCAAACGGGGTTTCCGCCGAAGGTTGAGCCGTGCGAGCCGGGTGTTAACACGTCTTTAGTCTTTTCGCCAAACATAGTAGCACCTATTGGCAAGCCACCACCAAGGCCTTTTGCTGTAGACACAATGTCAGGTTTAATTCCAAACTGTTCAAAAGCATAAAGGCTACCTGTTCTGCCGTTACCGGTTTGAACTTCATCAATAATAAGCAGAACATCGTTTTTATTACAGTATTCGGCAACCGCTGTTACAAAAGCTTGGTCGAGCCTCATAACTCCGCCTTCGCCTTGAACAAGTTCCATCATAACAGCACAAGCGTTATTGCTTTTTGCAAGGTCTATAACCGACGATGCATTATTTGCTTCGGCATAAACAAAGCCTTCGGTAAACGGGCCAAACTCGGTATGGAAGGAATCTTGTCCCGTTGCGGCAAGGGTTGTAACAGTTCTTCCGTGGAAGGACTGTTTTAAGGTTACAATAGTACTTCTGCCTTCGCCGTATTTTTTAAAGCTATAACGACGTGCGGTTTTAATGGCGCACTCATTAGCTTCGGCGCCCGAATTCGAAAAGAAAACCTTTTTCATACCCGTTTTTTCGCAGAGTATTTCGGCAAGTTTTGCACAAGGTTCGGTATAATAAAGATTAGAAGTATGGGCAAGCTTATTAAGCTGAGCCTTAACGGCAGCCGTCCACTCGTCATCGCACACGCCGAAAACGTTTACGGCAATTCCCGTACCCATATCTATATATTCTTTACCGTTTGTATCAATTAACTTTGCGCCTTTTCCGTGGTCGAGTTCAATAGGAAAACGGCCGTAGGTTGAAGCAACAAAAGTATTATCAAGAGAAGTTATGCCCATTCATTTAACCTCCGTAGAGCATTGTACCGATACCCTCATTGGTAAGGGTTTCAATAAGTAGTGAATGGGGCACTCTGCCGTCGAGCATAAACACTTTATTTACACCCTGACGAATGGCTTCTACACTACACTCAATTTTAGGAATCATACCGCCCGAAATTACGCCTTCACGCATAAGCTGAGGCGCTTCACTTACGCAAACGCTTGAAATTAAGGTAGATTCGTCGTCTTTATCACGAAGAAGACCTACAATATCGGTCATAAGGAATAAAGCTTCTGCGCCAAGAGCACTTGCAATTCTGGCGGCAGCAGTATCTGCATTGATATTATAAACGTTTCCTTCCTTATCGCAACCAACGGTAGAAATAACGGGAATATAATCTTTTTCTAAAAGGTCGGTTACCGGCTCTATATTAATGTCGGTAATCTCCCCTACAAAGCCTAAGGCAGGGTCTTTAATTTCGGCTTCGATAAGGTGGCCGTCCATGCCCGAAAGGCCAACGGCTTTACCGCCGCTGTTTTGAAGGTGATTAACCAAGGTTTTATTAATTTTACCTGCAAGCACCTGAAGAACAATATCGGCAGTTTCAGCATCGGTTACACGAAGACCGTTAACGAACTCGCTCTTTTTGCCGATTTTATTAAGCATTCCCGAAATTTCGGGTCCGCCGCCGTGAACTAAAACAACCTTTATGCCAACCGTGCTAAGCAGCACAAGGTCGCCCATAACGGCATTCTTGAGTTCTTCGTTTATCATGGCGTTACCGCCGTACTTTACAACAATAATTTTATTGTAATACTTTTTAATGTAAGGCAGAGCGTTTACAAGAATCTCTGCTCTTTGAGCGTTTGTTATCATAAATAACTCCTATTAGGTACGGTAATCTCCGTTAATTTTTACATAATCGTAGGTAAGGTCGCAACCCCAGGCAAGAGCCGAAGCGGTGCCGCTGTTAAGATTTACCAAAATAGTGATTTCTTCTTTAAGTAAAATTTCCTTAGCAATTTTTTCAGAAAAATCTACCCCGGCGCCGTTTTGGCAAACCACAATTTCGCCTGCAGAGGATTTAAAAGAAACGTCTATTTTTGTAACGTCTACGTTAGCTCCGCTATAACCGATAGCGCAGAGCACTCTGCCCCAGTTCGCATCGGCGCCGAACATTGCAGCCTTTGTGAGCGAAGAACAAATTACAGATTTTGCAACGGTTTTGGCAATAGCTTCATTTTCAGCGCCGCTTACAGCACATTCAAGAAGCTTTGTTGCACCTTCACCATCACCTGCTATCATTTTGCAAAGCTGAACGTTAACGGTATTAAGCGCCTTACAGAACGTACCATAGGCTTCGCCTTCAGCAGTAATAATTTCGTTTTCGGCCATTCCGTTAGCCATAACGGTTACCATATCGTTAGTAGAAGTATCGCCGTCAACACTAACCATATTAAAGGTAGTTTTTATATCTGCGCTAAGTGCTTTTTGAAGCATTTCGGGAGTAATGGCAACGTCGGTTGTAATAAACACAAGCATTGTTGCCATATTGGGATGAATCATACCCGAGCCCTTTGCAATACCACCGATTTTACATTCTTTTCCGCCTATAGTAAAGCTTACAGCAACCTCTTTAGGTTTTGTATCGGTAGTCATTATACCTTCTGCCGCTGAACTGCCGTCATACGAAAGTCCGTTTACAAGTTCGGGAATACCGTTTTTAATGGGGGTTATATCTAAAGGTTGTCCGATAACACCAGTTGAAGCAACTATAACGTCCTTAGCGTCGATGCCGAGTGCAGCTGCTGTAAGACTGCACATTTCTTTGGCAACTTCAATACCGTTTGCGTTGCAGGTATTTGCGTTGCCGCTGTTGCAAATTGCGGCCGATGCATAGCCGTCGGAAATATTTTCTTTAGTAACCACGTTAGGCGCACCTTTGACAAGGTTGGTTGTGTAAACACCTGCTGCGGCCGCCTTTTTTTCGCTTACAATAAGTGTTAAGTCCCTTTTGGTACGGTTTTTACGAATTCCGCAATGTATTCCGTTTGCTTTAAAGCCTTTTGCGGCACAAACTCCGCCGTTTATAAATTGCATTTTAAACTCCTTAAATATCTAATCCTGCTAAAACATCTGTGCCCATCATAATATTCATACACTGAAGGGCCGCGCCCGAAGCGCCTTTACCCAAATTATCGTATCGGGCAATAAGAAGTATTCTGTCTTCATTGCCTTCTACAAAAATTTGCATATTATCTTTGCCCTTAATTCCATTTGCAGAAATAAGGCCGTTTTCGCCTATTTCGTCAAGGAAATTTACAATTGGTCCGTTATATTTATTCTTATAAATTTCCTTAATATCGTTTATATCGGCATTATTAAGTTGCTGTTTAAACAGCGGTACTGTAACGCACATTCCGCTATAAAAATCGGAAACTATAGGGCAGAAAACGGGTTGGTTTTCAATACCTGTTATAGCCTTCATTTCCTTTAAATGCTTGTGCCCTTGAGTAAGTGCATATTGGCGTGGGGCATCGAAGATAAAGGGTCTGCCGTCTTCTTCATATTCGGCAATCATTTTTTTGCCGCCGCCCGAATAGCCGGTTACCGAATGGCAGGTAATAAGTGCGTCTTTAGGTAAAATTCCGGCATCTACAAGAGGTTTTACAAGGGCAATAAAACCGCTTGCGTGGCAACCCGGTACCGCTACCCTATTAGCATTTTTTACCATTTGGTAGCCATTTTCAAACACCTCAGGAAAACCGTAAATCCACTGCTCACTTGTACGGTGGGCAGTGGAAGTATCGAGTATTTTTACGCTTTCTTTTGCGCCGGCTACCGCCTCTATTGCGGCGGCATCGGGCAAGCATAGAAAGGTTATATCTGAGGAATTTATTGCACTGGTTCTGGCGTCAAGGTCTTTTCTTAAATCTTCGGGTAAAGTAATAAGCTCAATATCTTTTCTTGCGCTTAATCTGTCGAAAATTCTAAGACCGGTTGTTCCTTGACTTCCGTCAATAAATACCTTTGTCATTATTTTTGTTCCCTCTTTTTATCGAGCATGGCTTTAACCTTGATGGGAAGACCGTAAAGGTTAATGAAGCCTGCAGAATCTTTTTGGTCGTAGGCACCGCCGTCGTCGCCGAAGGATGCAACTTCGTCGTCGTAAAGGGTGTAGGGTGATGTTGCTCCTGCATAAATGATGTTGCCCTTGTAAAGTTTTAACTTCACGTCGCCTGTAACGGTTTCCTGGGTTTTATCAACAAATGCAGAAATTGCTTCGCGAAGGGGTGTGAACCACTGACCAAAGTAAACGAGCTCACCAAACTTTTGAGCAACAAGTTTCTTGTAGTGAGAAGTTTCTCTGTCAAGGCAGAGCATTTCAAGGAATTCGTGTGCTTTATAAAGAATAGCACCGCCGGGAGTTTCATAAACGCCACGGCTCTTCATTCCAACAAGACGGTTTTCTACTATATCGAGAAGACCGATGCCGTTAGCGCCGCCGATTTCGTTAAGTGTTTCAACAATTTGAAGCCCCTTCATTTCCTTGCCGTCAATTGCGGTGGGAACGCCTTTTTCAAAATGAATGGTTACGTATGTAGGAACGTCGGGAGCCTGTTCGGGTGCAACCGACATTTCAAGGAAGCCTTCTTTTGAATAGGTAGGCTCGTTGGCAGGGTCTTCAAGGTCTAAGCCTTCGTGAGATAAATGCCAAACGTTCTTATCTTTAGAATAGTTGGTTTCACGGTTTATTTTAAGAGGAATGTTATGTGCTTCGGCATATTCAATTTCTTCTTCACGAGATTTAATGTTCCACTCACGCCAAGGAGCAATAATAGCCATTTCGGGAGCAAAAGCCTTTAAAGTAAGTTCAAAACGAACCTGGTCGTTACCCTTACCCGTACAACCATGGCAAATAGCGTCTGCGCCTTCTTTGATAGCGATTTCTGCAAGACCCTTTGCAATGCAAGGACGAGCGTGAGAAGTACCGAGAAGATAGCTTTCATAGTCGGCTCCTGCCTTAAGGCAAGGCCAGATATAATCTTCAACGTATTCTTCCTTAAGGTCAAGAACGTAAAGCTTGGAAGCACCGGTTTTAATAGCCTTTTCTTCAAGACCGTCAAGCTCGGTTCCCTGACCAACGTCGCCCGATACTGCAATAACTTCACAGTTATTATAGTTTTCTTTGAGCCAAGGAATTATAATAGAGGTGTCAAGACCGCCTGAATATGCGAGTACTACCTTTTTGATTTGAGATTTATCCATTTTATTTTCCTCCGAAAATTCATTATTCTTTATGCATAATTATGCAACTTTTTTGAATGAAAGTCAAGAGCTTTTTAAAACATTGTAACTAAGGCAAGTTTTAAGCATATATACTGCATAAGTTTTATACATATTAAACAACAATTTGTGAATATTTATGCATTAAAGTCTGCATATATGCATATAAGTCCAAGAACTACTTCTTGGACTTATTGTTTTTTCTGATAATATCGGGTGTGCCGCCGTCTACTGTAGCCTTAGTTATGATAACCTTTTGTACGGTAGAATCTGACGGAGTTTCGAACATTGTAGACTGCAAAGCTTTTTCAATTATTGAACGAAGGCCGCGCGCACCGGTTTTTCTTTCAATAGTGAGCTCAGCAATATAGTTTAAAGCTTCATCGGTGAATTCAAGCTCTACCCCATCTATTTCAAACAGAGCCTTATATTGCTTTATAATAGAATTTTTAGGTTCTGTCATAATTTTTATAAGAGTTTCTTTGTCCATTGCCGAAAGGCCTGTTATAACCGGAATTCTGCCTACAAGCTCGGGAATTATGCCGAACTTAACAAGGTCTTTATGGGTTACGTCCTTGTAAAAATCAGATGCTTCAAGTTCTTTTTTAGATTTTACATCCTGTTCAAAGCCAAGGCTTGCGCCGCCTTTACGGCGTTCGACAATTTTATTAATACCGTCGAATGCACCGCCGCAAATGAAAAGAATGTTGGTGGTGTTTATGGGAATAAACTCTTGCTGCGGATGCTTTCTTCCACCCTGGGGCGGAACGTTTGCAACGGTACCTTCTAAAATTTTAAGAAGTGCCTGCTGAACACCTTCACCGCTTACATCACGAGTGATGCTTGTATTTTCGCTCTTACGTGCAATTTTATCTATTTCATCGATATATATAATTCCCTTTTCGGCCTTAGCAATATCGAAATCGGCCGCTTGAATTAAGCGAAGAAGAATGTTTTCAACGTCTTCACCAACATAGCCTGCTTCGGTAAGGGTGGTTGCATCGGTTATTGCGAAAGGTACACCCAAGGATTTTGCAAGGGTTTGAGCCAAAAGTGTTTTACCAACACCCGTGGGTCCTAAAAGAAGCACGTTACTCTTGTTAATTTCGACGTCGGTTTTTTCAGACTTGAAAATACGCTTATAGTGGTTATAAACTGCAACCGCTAAAGATATTTTCGCTTCGTCCTGACCGATAACGTATTCGTCTAAATGCGCCTTGATTTCGGCAGGTTTAGGAAGAACAAAGTCATTTTCGGCATTTTTAGCCTTGCGAGGTGTAGGAACAGAAAGCTCTTCTGGGTTTAAAAGACTGCTGCAAAAATCTACACATTCATCGCAAATGTATACGCCCGGGCCTTCTATTAACCTATCTACCTGAAGTTCAGATTTGCCGCAAAATGAGCAACGGGTTTCGTTTTGATTTTTGTTGCCGTTTGGCATAATTTTCTCCTTTTATAAACAGCAAGAAAATCTCCATAGCAATATGGAGATTTTCAAAAGTGTAATTAGCGTTTTTCGATAACCTTGTCGATAAGGCCGTATTCCATAGCTTCTTTAGCCGACATAAAGTTATCACGTTCGGTATCGCGCTCGATTTCTTCAAGCGGTTTGCCTGTGCGTTCACTTAAAATACGGTTAAGCGTATTTCTTGTTTTTTCAATATGACGGGCATGAATAAGAATATCGCTTGCCTGACCCTCGGCAGCTCCCAAGGGCTGATGAATCATAATTTCACTATTGGGGAGAGCATATCTCTTTCCTTTAGTGCCTGCTGCAAGAAGGAATGCACCCATACTTGCCGCCATACCAATACAGATTGTTGAAACATCGCACTTAATGTACTGCATTGTGTCGTAAATTGCCATACCTGCCGAAACGCTTCCGCCTGGGCTGTTGATATAAAAGCTAATATCTTTTTCGGGGTCTTGGCCTTCAAGATATAAAAGCTGTGCAATTATTAAGCTTGCGGAATTATTATCTACCTGGTCGGGCAACATTATAATTCTGTCATTTAAAAGGCGTGAATAAATATCGTATGAGCGCTCGCCTCTGCTTGTTTGCTCCACAACATAAGGAATTGTCATAGCCATATAAAACACCTCTTGGAAATATTATTAAATATTATGAACTAATTCCGAAAAATATAAACAATTATTCAGCTGTTTCTTCAGGCTTTTCAGCGGTTTCTGCTTTTTTGGTTGTCTTCTTAGCGGTAGACTTTTTAGCAGCAGGCTTCTTTGCAGGAGCCTTCTTTTCGCTCTTTTCAGCAACTTCCTTAATTTCGGCAGAAGCTTTAACAAGGTCGATAGCCTTATTTAATGCAAGGCTTCCTACAACGTCGCTTTCGGGAAGAGCGGCTTTAACCTGTTCAACTTCAATACCGTAAGAAGCAGCCATTTTTTCGTATTCGGCAGCAATTTCTTCTTTGCTTGCGGTAAGACCTTCAAGTTCAACTATTTTCTCTAAAGCAAGACGCACCTTAACCTGCTTTTCGCTTTGAGGACGGAAGGTAGCCTTGAAGTCGTCAATAGAAGTCTGTGTATATTTAAGATAGGTTTCAAGGTCCATACCCTGACTGCGTAAACGATAATCGAACTCACGAACACTTTCGTTAGAACGGTTTTCAATCATTGCTTCGGGGATTTCAGCCTTCATACCTTCAACTACAGCATCGATAAGCTGATTTTCAACATCTTCGTCGGCAACCTTAGCCTTGCGCTCTAACGCTTTAGCTTTGATGTCTTCCTTTAAAGCTTCAAGAGTATCGAACTCGCTTACGTCCTTTGCGAACTCATCGTCGATAGTGGGCATTTCTTTTGCCTTGATTTCGTGAAGCTTGCACTTGAAGGTTGCTTCTTTACCTGCAAGTTCTTCAGCCTGATAATCTTCGGGGAAGGTAACGTTTACATCGAATTCGTCGCCGGTGTTATGGCCTACAATCTGCTCTTCGAAACCGGGAATGAACTGACCGGCGCCAAGAGTTAAGGTGTAGCTTTCGCCCTTACCGCCATCGAATGCAACGCCGTCAACAAAGCCTTCAAAATCGATAACAGTCATATCGTTCATAGCAGCAGCTCTGTCGTCAACAGTAACAATACGAGAGTTTCTGTCGGCCATGCGGTCAACTTCTGCTTGTACTTCTTCATCACTTACAGCGGGAGTAACACGTTCAGCCTTAAGGCCCTTGTACTCGCCGAGTTCAACTTCGGGTTCAACAACAACGGTAACCTTTAAAACAGCACCGTCTGCCTTGCTTACAGATGTAACATCGGTTTTTTCAACGTCAACGAGTTTAATTTTTGCTTCGTCTACAGCGCTGAGAAGAGCACCTTCGTAAAGATAATTAAGAGCATCGTCAAAGAAAACTGCTTCGCCGTAAAGCTTTTCAATCATATGAAGAGGAGCTTTACCCTTTCTGAAGCCTTTGATGGTTATATTCTTAGCTTCCTTTTTATATACCTTTTGAATTGCATCGCAAAAAGTTGCGCTGTCGATAGCAATTTCAAGCTCGTATTTATTGGTGTCGATTTTGTTTGAATTTTTCAAACTCATATTTTATACCTCCAAAAATTAGCTTGGCGCAAGCGCGCCTAAACGTTCAAATATTAATATAACATATATTAGTAAATATTTCTACTAATTTTTTACAAAAAACATAATTTTTTTTATTTTATTAAATATGGCACAAAATTCATACAGTCTGAAGACACAAGTTTAAGCTTTATGCCGTCAAATTCGGGTATGGAATTGTTAAAACCGTTGCCGTGAATATGGCCGTAGTATACCATATCGATATTATACTCCTTAAGAACAGCTATAAGTTCAGGACAATATTCATCACCATAAGCTACCGGGTAGTGAGTAAAAACAAGCGGTTTTTTGCCTGTTTCTTTTGCCGCTTCTAAGGAACGCCTTAGTCGGCCAGCTTCCCTTGCAATTATTTTTTTATTGTCTTCGGCTTCGGAAAAAAGCCAACCGCGAGTGCCGCAAACAGCAAACTCTTCACAAACAACAGCATTATTAAAAATGAGTTTTACGGTTTTAATATCATTCTCCGCAAAAAATTCGTTAACCTTCTTAACGGTTGACCACCAAAGGTCGTGGTTGCCCTTAAGCAAAAGCTTAGTACCGGGAAGTGCTTCTAAAAATTTAAAATCTTCAAGGCTTTCTTCAAGCTTGAGCGCCCAGGAAAAATCGCCCGGCAAAACAACCGTATCTGTTTCTTTTACCATTCTTTGCCAATTGCTTTTAATTCTTTCAACATAATTGTCCCAGCCGAAAACATCCATTGGCTTATTTGTTCCAAGTGATAGATGTAAATCAGAAATTGTAAAAACGCTCAAACTTTTCACCTCTTTTGAATATATTTTAATTTTTTTCAAACAATATATTTGACCGATATAATTGGTTAACTATTAAAAATGGAGGACTCTAAAATGAATAACGAATGCAAGAAGGCTGAAATTTCCGGCATTAAATGCGACGTTGTAAACTGCGAATACCACCACGAAGGCAACAAGTGCTACGCAGGCTGTATTGAAGTTGGCAACGGAAACTGCCAAAGCAGCAAGGAAACCGCTTGTAACACATTTAAAGCTAAGTGCTAATCAAAACAAAAACGCCCGATGGGCGTTTTTTGTTTTATTATTATTTTATGCCCAAATGATTTAATACAACCTTATTCATATCGTCTTTTTCGCAAACGTTACTAAAGCGGATTTCCGCAGTGCGAAGAGCCGAAATAGGTGCAGGAATTTCGGTAGCGGTTTTACTTGATAATTTTTCAGCCGCTTCAAATTCTTGTTCGGGCACGGTTTCGCCAAGTGCACTGAGAACACTGTTTGCAAATTTATAGGGGCTTGCAGTTGAAGCAATTACAGTAGGACGGGTATCGCCTGTTTGAGCCTTGTAATCTTCATACACACTTACTGCAACTGCGGTGTGCGTATCAATAAGATAACCGTATTTTTCAAAAACATTCTTAATTGTTAAAGCGGTTTCTTCTTCGCTGCAATAGCCGCCGAAGAAAAGGTCTTTAAGCTTTGAAAGAACGTCATCTGTAACGGTGTACTTACCTTCATTCTTAAGTGCATCCTGCCAAGCGGCAACCTGCTTATCGTTATGGTCGGTAAGCTCGTAAAGCATTCTTTCAAGGTTGGAAGAAATAAGAATGTCCATTGAAGGCGAAATTGTAGTATAGAAATCACGGTTACGGTTATAGGTTCCTGTTTTAAGGAAATCGCTTAAAACGTTGTTAGAGTTTGAAGCACAAATAAGTTTACCGATGGGAGCGCCCATTTGACGTGCATAATAAGCCGCAAGAATATTACCGAAGTTACCTGTAGGAACAACTACGTTGAAGCCGTCTTTAAGGTAATCTTCGCCCTTATCTAACAAATCGCAATAAGAAGAAATATAATAAATAATTTGCGGAGCAAGACGACCCCAGTTTATTGAGTTCGCACTTGAAAACTCCATATTATTTTCAGCCAAAAGATTTTTAATATTTTCATTTGTAAAAATAGTTTTAACGCCGGTTTGTGCGTCGTCGAAATTGCCGTTAATTGCGCAAACGTAAACGTTTTCACCCTTTTGAGTGTTCATTTGAAGCTGTTGCATAGCGCTAACACCGTCGTTGGGGTAGAAAACCATAATTTCGGTACCGGGTACGTCTTTAAAGCCTTCAAGCGCAGCCTTACCGGTATCGCCCGAAGTTGCAACAAGAATAACGGTTTTTTTGCCGTCGCCAACCTTTTTGGAAGAAGTTGTTAAAAGATAGGGCAAAATTTGAAGTGCAAGGTCCTTAAACGCACAGGTAGGACCGTGCCAAAGTTCCAAGATGCTAACCTTATCGTCAAGCGCCTTTAAGGGTGCAGGAAGGTCGTTATCGAAGGAGCCGAGATATGCTCCTTTAGCACAATATTCAAGCTCTTGCTCGGTAAAATCGGTAAGGAAAAGGCCTAAAATATATTTAGCTCTTTCCACATAGCTCATACCCTTAAGAGCTTTAAAATCTTCTTTTGTTAACTTCGGCACAGACTGCGGAACAAAAAGGCCGCCTTCTTTTGAAATGCCGTGTGCAATTGCGCAGGCCGCTTCAACTGCCTGCGCATTATCACGTGTACTGTTGTAAAGCATTGGTTTCTCCATCCTAATTTAATATTTATTTTAACATTTTATAATAAAAGCACTGTATTGTCAAAGGTTTTAATTCAGTCTTCGGAAATATTGCAGTAAAATGCGTTTTTAATATAGTTCAGCGAATATTTAGGAAGCCCGTCTTCACCCTTTTTATAGGTTACTTCGGCAACGTCAAAACGGTAGGGCATATTCTTCATATAAGCCCTGGCTAAAAAGGTTTTTGCCGTTTTTGCAAGCTTTATCTGCTTGCTTTTGCTTACCGCATCTTTCGGCGCAATAAGCGAGCCTTCTTTACGGGTTTTCACTTCCACAAAAACAACCGTTTTGGGTCTTTCGGCAACAATATCAATTTCGCCGTAGCCGCACGAAAAGTTGCGTTTTGTAATAATATAACCTTTGGTTTTAAGCCAGTCAGCAACAAGCTGTTCGCCTATTCTTCCAATTTCTTTTTGATAACTCATAGCTTTTTAAGGAACGAAGGTCTATGAACTTCGCTTATACCGTATTTTCTAATAGCATCCATATGTTCTGCCGTGCCGTAGCCCTTGTGTTTAGCAAAATTATATTGGGGGTACTGTTTATGGTATTCCAATAAAAGTCTGTCTCTTGTAACCTTGGCAAGAATTGATGCCGCCGCAATAGAAAGCGATTTAGCATCGCCTTTTACCACAGTCTCACAGTCCACCTTTATATCTATAGGCACACGGTTGCCGTCAATAAGGGCAAAGTCCGCCTTTGTTTCAAGTCCTTCTATAGCACGGTTCATAGCAAGATATGTAGCATTTAGAATGTTGTGTTCTTCAATTTCTTCAACACTTGCAAACGCAATGGAATAGGCAACCGCCTTTTGACAAATAACATCAAAAAGCGCTTCCCTTTTCTTTTCGCTAAGTTTTTTAGAATCGTTTACACCGGGAAGCTCGACATCGCTGTTTAATATAACGGCAGCAGCGCAAACGGGACCAGCTAAAGGACCCCTACCTGCTTCATCTACACCGCAAATAAACTTATAGCCTTTTGCTAAAGCCTGTTTTTCAAGTTCAAAATCAGGCATAATCTTCAACCCTTTCAAGACTGATTCTTCCTATTTTGCAGTTGCGATACTCTTCAAGCAGCATTGCCGATGCTCTTACAGTATCGGTTTCGCCGCCCCTTATAACCATACCGCGTTTTTTGCCTATGGTGCAAAGCATATCGTACGCATCTTCTTCAAGTTCCGATAAATTGTATCTTGCCATAAGAAGCTCGGGGTAATTTGTTTTAAGGTTTTCAATAAGTCTAACGGCCAGAAGTTCAATATCGAGTATACCGTCTTTTACAGCGCCCGTAAAAGCAAGACGTTCGGCAACCGTTTGGTCTTCGAACTTAGGCCAGAGAACACCGGGTGTATCTAAAAGTTCAAGCTGCTTATCAATTGAAACCCATTGGTTGCCCCTTGTAACACCGGGACGGTTTTCGGACTTTACCCTATTACCGCCTGCAATTCGGTTAATAAAGGTTGATTTGCCAACGTTGGTAATTCCTACAACCATAACACGAAGCGGCTTTCCCGCCATACCTTTTTCTTTGTAGGCTTCAAGCTTATCTTTAAGGGTTGTTTTTACAATATCTTTAAAATTATTAAGACCCTTGCCCGTTTTACAGTCCACGGGAATTGCCGATACACCCTGAGTTTTATAATATTCAATCCATTTAGCAGTTTCCTTGGGGTCGGCCATATCACACTTGTTAAGAAGTATCATTAAAGGCTTGTCTTTAATAATGTCCTTAAGGTCGGGGTTGCGGCTGCTTACGGGAATTCTGGCGTCTACAATTTCGGCCACCGCATCGATTATAGGTAAAATTTCGGCAATTTTGCGGCGGGTTTTTGTCATGTGCCCCGGAAACCACTGGATGTGTTGCATTTCACTACTCATTATTATACAAGCCTCCAAGTGTATCAAAGGGCCAAATTCTGTAAATTGCTTTTCCTAAAACATATCTTTCATCTATAAGGCCTAAATCGCCAATAGAGGAAGAACGGCTGTCGGTAGAGTTGTTACGGTTATCGCCCAAAACAAAAATATGACCTTCCTTTACAAAAACGGGAAATTCAATATCGTATTTAAGGGTTGTGGGGCCGTTGACGTAAGCTTCATCAAGCTCGGTCATATTGCTTAAATCTGCGCCAACGTAAACCTTGCCCGTTTCAAAATTAATGTCAACGTACTGGCCTTCGGTTGCAATAACCCTTTTAATTATTGGTTCGCGGCTTGAGTCAAGCTTATCTACCGAATTGTTGGTATTTCTGGAAATAACAACAATATCTCCATACTGCGGTTTATAGAAAAAGTTACTGATAATAACTCTTTCGCCGCTATACAGAGTGTTTTGCATTGAAGGTCCGACAATAGTAGCTATGCGGAAAAACAAAGAAAATATTATAACCACAGCAATAAGAGCAACTACAACCGTATCAATCCAATCAAAAATCTCTGCAATTTTTGAAGTTTTCGGTTTGCCGTCTTGCTCGTTATGGTTTTCTTGCGGTTCTAAAACCTCAAAATCTTTATCAAGTTCCATAAGATACCTCAAATATAATAAAAACAAAAGGAGACAGCGTATTTTCGCAGTCTCCTTTCTTAGCTTCAGATTTAGATAGATTCCTTAACCTTAGCTGCCTTACCAACTCTATCACGGAGATAGTAAAGTTTAGCTCTGCGAACACGACCTTTTCTAATCGTTTCGACTTTAGCTACGTTGGGGGAATGTACGGGGAACACACGCTCAACACCAACGCCGTAAGAAACACGTCTTACAGTGAAGGTTTCAGCAATACCGCTGTTGTTTTTAGCGATAACAGTTCCTTCGAACATCTGAATTCTTTCACGTTCACCTTCGCGAATTTTAACGTGTACGCGAACAGTGCTACCAATTTCGATGACAGGAGCGTCTTCCTTCATCATTCCTGCTGTGAGATTTTTAACAGCATCCATCATAATTTTCCTCCTAAAATTTCCAGATGTTCATATCATCCAGTGACAGAGGACCATCCGCTTTAATGTCGATAATTCGGCATCAAACCCACCTATTAGGACACAGGTGTAATCAAATGCTAAAGTATTATACTACAGACCTTTTAAAAAAGCAAGCATTTTTTTATTTTTTAGCAAAAACTTTTTTGCGCCTAATTTTATAATTATTTTCGACAAAATATTGAATTTAGTATTGTGAAATCGCAATATGTATAGTATAATATATTCGTATATGTATATATTGTACTCGAGGTGTAATTTTGTCAGATATAATTTATTTAGATAACAGTGCCACAACAAAGCCTTGCGAAAAAGCTATTCAGTATATGAACAAGGCTTTGTGTGAAAATTGGGGTAATCCCTCTTCCCTTCATACCGTTGGCATAAACGCAGAAGATATTATTGTTTCCGCCAAAGAAACTTGCGCTAAAGCAATCGGTGCAAGAAGCGACGAAATATTTTTTACATCGGGCGGAACAGAAGCCAACAATCTTGCCGTTACCGGTGCCGTGCTTGCCCGTGCTAAAAGAGGCAACCGCATTGTTACTACCGAAATTGAGCACCCTTCGGTTTTAGAGCCTATAAAAGCATTAGAGAAAAAAGGGTTTGAGGTAATTTATTTAAAACCCGATGAAAACGGAAGAATAACCGAAAAAGCTATTGAAGAAGCGGTGAACAAAAACACCATTCTTGTAAGCATAATGCTTGTAAACAACGAAATCGGCACAGTGCAACCCGTAAAGGCAGCAGCTAAGGCCATTAAAGCCGCAGGCGCTCCTGCACTGTTACACTGCGATTCGGTACAGGCCTTTGGCAAGCTTAGCATAAAGGTTGCCGACCTTGGCGTAGACCTTTTAACCTTCAGCGGCCATAAAATTCATGCCCCTAAGGGTATTGGCGTACTTTATAAAAAGAAGGGTGTAAACCTTTCCCCCGTTATTTTTGGCGGCGGTCAACAAGAAGGGGTTCGACCGGGAACCGAGCCTGTGCCGCAAATTGCGGCCCTTGAAGGTGCCGTGCTTTCGCTACCCAACTTAAAAGACGCTTATATAAATATGCAAGAACTTTGCAATTATGCTAAAGATAAGCTTGCTTCCACCGGTCTTGTTATGCTTAATTCCCCCGAAGACGCAATTCCTTACATTTTAAATATTTCGGTACCGGGTTTTCGGTCGGAAACCCTGCTTCACTTTCTTGATGCCAAAGGTATTTTTGTTTCAAGCGGCAGCGCCTGTTCAAAAGGCAAGCTGAGCTACACGCTTTCGGCGCTAAAGCTCAGCAGCAAAAGAATTGACAGTGCGCTTAGAATAAGCTTTTCAAGGTACAATACAAAAGAAGATATAGACAAACTATGCATCGCCTTAACCGATGCTACTAAAAAATTAAAAAGGGCTTAATTTATGAAAGAAATCATATTAATTAAAAACGGAGAGTTAGCCTTAAAAGGCCTTAACCGAAACGTATTTGAAGATACACTTATAAAAAACTTAAAGGTTGCGCTTCAAAATTGCGGCGAACACACTATACGCAAGGCGCAGTCTACCATATACATTGAACCGAGCGACGACAGTTTCGATTTTGACGAAGCGTTAGACAGAGTTTCAAAAGTATTCGGCATTGCCGCTTTTTCAAGAGCAAGAGTGTGCGAAAAAGATATTGACAGCATTCTTACCAATGCCTGCGAATATTTAAAAGATACAATGCAAAGCGTTAAAACCTTTAAGGTTGAAGCCAAACGTGCCGACAAACGTTTTCCGCTTAAATCCCCCGAAATCAGTGCGCGTGTTGGCGCCGCACTGTTGTCTAACTACCATCATTTAAGGGTTGACGTTCATAACCCCGACGTTATTGTAACGGTTGAAGTAAGAGATTATGCCGCTTATATAAGGGCAGGTCAGCTTCACGGTGCAGGCGGTTTACCCGTTGGCACTGCAGGAAAAGCGGCCATACTAATTTCGGGCGGTATTGATTCCCCCGTTGCCGCCTGGACAATGGCAAAAAGAGGGCTTAAGCTTGACGCAATACATTTTGCAAGCCCACCGTATACAAGTCCCCGAGCCGAGCAAAAGGTTAAAACCTTGCTTTCTAAGGTTGCTTTATACTGCGGAACAATTAAGCTTGCTATTGTTCCGTTTACCGAAATTCAAGAAAAAATTGCCGAAGTTTGTCCCGAAGAATACTTCACCCTTATTATGCGCCGAATGATGATGCGTATTGCCGAAAAAATAGCCTCATACCACAAGTGCGGTGCATTAATTACGGGTGAAAGTTTAGGTCAGGTTGCTTCACAAACCTTGCCCGCTATCGGCGTTACCGACGCAGTAACCAAAATGCCCGTTTTAAGACCGCTTATTGGTAGCGATAAAGAAGAAATTATTAAAATTTCACGCAAGATTGATACCTTTGAAACGTCTTGCTTACCTTTCGAAGACTGTTGTACGGTTTTCACGCCCAAGCATCCTAAAACACGCCCGACCATTGCCCTTTGCGAAGAAGCAGAAGCGGCTCTTAATATTGACGAACTTATTAAAAAAGCAATTGAAGAAACTAAATTTGTTTTTATTGATTAGCCTTAGCTACGGCTTATTTTCACGGAGGTTTATATGAACGCTGAACTAATATGCGTGGGAAGCGAAATTCTTTCAGGTAAAATAATTAATACCAATGCGCAGTTTATTTCTAAACGTCTTCTTCAACTTGGCCACACCTGCACAAGACAGTTTGTTGTTGATGACAACAAAGCCCGAGTTGCAGACCTAGTTAAAAATTCTGTTGCAAATTGCGACTTACTTATTGTGAGCGGTGGACTTGGACCAACGGAAGACGACATCACTAAGGAAGCCGTTTGCGAAGCTTTAGGTCTTGAGCTTTCCGAAAATAAGAAGCTTAAGGACCACCTTGAAGCGTTTTTTACGCGTCTTGGCAAAACTCCCACACAAAACAATTATAAACAAGCAACCGCACCCGATAATTCTGTTATTTTCAAAAACGACAAGGGCACAGCTTGCGGCTTAGGAATAGAGCTTAGCGGCAAGGTAGTTATTCTTTTGCCGGGTCCTCCAAAAGAGCTTACCCACATGTTCAACAACTACGTTGTACCCTATTTGCATAAATTCGATTCAAAGGTTGTGGTTACCCATACACTTAGCGTTTTCGGCATGGGAGAATCGGCTATTGAAACCGCTATTAAGCCCCTTATGGTTTCGGGCGGCCCCATAATTGCCACCTACTGCAAAGAAAACGAGTGTGAGATTTCTGTTACCGCAACTGCCGCCACTAAAGACGAAGCAGATAGCGTTTGCTCTAACACTATCTTTAAAATTAAGGCAATACTCGGCGACGTTGTTTACGGCACCGATTCTTCGGGTATGGCCGAAGAAGTAGTTAATATGCTTAGAAAGTCAGGGCTTAAAGTAGCCACTGCCGAGTCTTGCACGGGCGGTATGCTTTCTTCTTCATTAACATCTGTTTCAGGCGCCAGCGATGCGGTTGAAATTGGAATTTTAGCCTATTCGAACCGCATTAAAAACGAAGCATTATCGGTACCGCAGGACGTACTTTTGGAAGAAGGTGCAATTAGTGCCGAAACCGCAATGTACCTTGCAAAGAACGTAAGAATTTTAAGCGGAGCAGATATTGGTGTTGGTGTTACCGGAAATGCAGGGCCAACAGCACAAGAAAATAAACCCGTCGGCTTGGTTTATATTGCTATTTCCGACAAAAATAATTACTGCATTAAAAAGCTTGAGCTTCCTTCTAACTACAGCAGAGACAGAATTAGAGGCTACGCAAC
>JAFOCW010000037.1 GCA_017381035.1 Clostridia bacterium
AGAAGAAAAAAGGTGTCGCTTTGCGACTTATATAAAATCGCACCGTAGGTGCTCATTTTTTATTATTTTTTCTTTATTCTTTATTCTTTCGTTTGCGTCGCAGACACCTTAATTTTGCCGTAAGGCAAAGCATCATTCGGCTAAGCCGAGCATCATACGCCTGTGGCGTGCATCGTTTCGCCAAAGGCGAACCTTAGTGCACCGCAGGTGTCCCTGACCACTTAAAAAGGTCTTTATAAAGGTTCTTTTTATTGCAAAAGATGTCGTCTTAAATTATAATTACGCATATAGTATGAAGCAGATATAAACTTATGACCATTATTTTACTTTTAATCAAATTCGTTAGGAGAAAACTATGAAACACATTACTATCGATTTTTCATTATGCAAACATCCAATAGATTTGCACAACGAACTTAAAGAAAAATTACATCTCCCTGAATGGTATGGAAACAACCTTGACGCTTTGTGGGATATGATTACAGGTTTTTTAGAAACTCCCAGCGACATTACGGTTGTTTTCAAACCAAAAAATCAGGCTGCTTCTAACCTTAAAGAAGATGTTCTTAATATTATATCTGTTTTTAATGAAGCGGCGGAAGAATATGGTGAAATAATCTTTAATTGCGAGCTGTAACAAAACACATCAAATGCCAGACTTAGCATAGTCAGGCAATTCATTTATATTCGTGCCGAAGGCACGAAAGAGTAAACGGCGGGAGCACCCCTTTAACGAAGGCCGTCCCCTACACCTTAAACCTTAAACCTGAAACCTGAAACCTAAAAAAGCACCCAAAGGGTGCTTTTTTTATCTTGCATTATAATCTTTATCGGCTGCGGTGTTTCTTGCGTATTTCATAATGCGGGAGTGTTCGGAAGAACTGATTAGTCCCATTTTAACGCCGTTAACTTCCATTTGGTAACGGGCGTTTGTAATTTTAAAATACTTAACCGTAGTGCTGGGCGAGCCGTCCTTATGCTTTACAACAATAGTTGTATCGGGGGTAAGCGCCGAAGTATCGTGCTCGTCGTAGGACTGCGCCTTGATTGAAATAAGGTACTGATAGAAGGACTGGAAGTTTTCTTTTTTAAGTTCCTTACCGCCGATTTCAATTTTTACAAGTCTGTTGGTGTCGGCTTCTTCGTCGTACTCTGTGGTAATGTCGAAAACAATTGATTCTGCGCCGGACTGGAAGGTTATGCTTTCGGCGTTGGTGATGTTTTCAATAAAGAGAAGTGCGTTGAAAAGGTCGCCCCTTTCGTAAGCGGCAGGAGCAAGCGAGCTTGCAGGCACCATCATAATAGTTTTGTTGCCCTCATAGTAAACGGCATAGTTACCGTCAGACTGACGGGTAGCCTTAAAGCTTCTTTTAATGTTTCCAACGTAAATGGTAACGTCGAAATCGGGCTTATCGAGCCCAAATTCCTTAATATCCTGGTCGGTAACGGTGTAAGAATAACAGCCCGTGCTTTCAATTCCGTAAGAGAAAAGCGCAACAATGTTGCCAACGTTTTCGTCGTTTGCAGGACGGTTTGTGGGGCTTGTAACCTGGTAAGAGGTGAAGGTGGTAACTTTATCGGACTCCTGCGATTCAATTACGTAGGTGTCGCCCACGGCGTTACCGCTTACAACTAACTTATTACACATTACAAGCTGACCTTCGGTAAAGTTATCGTCGCTGTAATCTTGTTCCTTGGCAATGGCAGGAATAGATTCGGGGTCAACGAAATCGGTTTTAACCTTTTGGTAATGGTAAAATTCACTTATACCTGCAATGTAGTAAACGGCATCGTCGTTACTTGTGGTGGCATAGCGGCCCGTTTTTGCAGGGTTTTCGCCGCCGATTATAAGGGAAAGGTGAACACTGTCGCTTCCCTCTTTATAGAAATCTACCTGATAAATGGGCTTATCGAAGCCGTAATCGTTACCGTCGTTTTTGTTGTCGCTAACCTTTTTGGTGTAGTGCTGTTCCATATAGCTGTTGACGGTGTTATCGATATTGGTGTAGTCGGTAAGGGAAGGGTCGATATCGGCAAGCGCCCACTCTTTAACAAGCTTTGTTGTAGTGTTGCCGCTATCGTCTTGGGTTTCTTTTTCCCTTTCGATTATTTTATATTCAATTTCGGTATCGCTTCTTTTAAGAACAACCCTGTTTACCCCTTCGTAAACGGCGCTGTCTACAATGGGTGGGTTAATTTCGTCGGTCGAAGATGTGTTGCTGTCGTCTAAAAGGGGTGGAACAGTAACGGCAACCGTTACGGCAATTGCCACTACAACGGCAAGGGCCACTACCGACAAAATAATCTTTTTAAGCTTGGCGCCTTTTTTAACTTTATCACGGTGCAGTTCGGGCGCCGAGAATATTGTAGATTCTTCGTCGCTTACTTCGTACACACGTGATTCAATTTCAAATTCGTTGTCTTTCATATTGTCGCTCATCGACGAGCCCTCCTTATAAAGACAACAACGCCTACCAATATAAGACCGATGGGTAAAATCCATTGGAAGATAGCCATCATAACCATAATGCTGTCCCTTGTTACAACGTCGGTAAAGGAGGTATCGCTCATTTTCTTCATGGTGAAGGAAATGCCTTCGGTATCTGCGCCGCTGATATGCTTAGCAGAGTTTAAAATGAGTTCCGAGTTAACGTCGTAACCGGTAGAGAACCAATAAGGGTCTACGAAATCGCGGCTGGAGAAGGCACAAACGTAGCTTGTGCAAAGCACGTTATCTACGTAGGTAGATTCGCTTGCCATAAGCACACCGATATACTGGTTGGTGTCATAAGAGCCGTCGGGCTTCCATTCGCTGTTTTCGCTTAAAGGCTTAACAACCACGGTATCTTCGGGGGTAACGGCAATAGGTGTTGTAATGCGAATACCTTCTTCTTGGAAGACCTGAAGCAAGGGTGCGTTGCCGCCTGCAACAGTGTAGCCTTCTTTCATAATGTCGGCATAGTGCTTGGTAATTTCGTCTTCGCTTTCGATTGTAGCAGGAATGAAGTAGTTAACGGTCGGGTCGCCGAACACCTGGTAATTTTCGCTGGTTTCGTAAAGAATACCGGGTTCAACTGCTATGCCCCACTCTTCAAGGTAAGCGGCAAGGTTGGGGGTTTCGGGTGCGGTGGCATCGGCAAAGAACATAAGGCCCTTGCCACGCTTTTCACCGTTTTTAAGCCATTCGTCAATAACGTCTAATTCTACCGCCGCAAAGTCTTCGGTAGGCTCGCAAATAATTACAAGGTCTACGTCGGCCGAAATTTCGGTAACATTGTAATCGGAGAAAATTTCAACGTCGAAATTGTTTTGCTTTAAAAACTCAATATAATCGGTAAGGTTGCCTTTTTTGCAGTGGTTTTCAAGCACGAGCACCTTTTGTGTTTCGTTGGAGGTTGCCTTGAAGATGGCGCTTGTTAAGGCAGATTCAAGCTTGTTACCCGAAACGGTGTAAGACTTGTAAGAACTGCCGAACATAGAGCCGTAGGAATTGTCGTCTTCGGTAAGATAGTAAATATCGTCGAAGCTTAAAATTTCATTTTTGGTGTAAGATTCACCGCCGATTTCCTTTTCGCACTCAACAATAATATCGGCAAGGCTTACGCCGGTGTATTTGTTGGTGATTTCGGAAAAGGACGGGTCGTAGGGGTCAACGAACTTTAATGTGATGTTATCGGAGTAAACGTCGTATAAATCGAGCAGGTTTAAGGACTGTTCGTAGTAGGCGTAAACGCCGTCGTTAGAACCGGTAGCGTCGGTTGCGCTGTGATAATTTTGCGCAACGTATTCAGAGCCGGTTGAAAAATCTTCACGGGTAACGCAAACGGTGATGGTAACCTTTTCGTCGAGTTCTTTAATAAACTTAACGTTTTCTTCGGAAAGGGTGTTGTCGCCCGTAAGCGAAATATCTATATCAAGGTTTACTCTTTCTGCAAGAATTGCAAAAAGAAGGTTAACTGCAACGGCCACAGCAACAACAATAGCAGTAAGGGCAATGGCATAGCCGCCTTGCTTTAATTTTGCCTTGTTGGTAAGCTTGGGAGCCTTTTCTTTAGTTTCGGCCTTTTTGCCGAAAATTTTATTTAACACTTTTTTAAACATTTTCAGCACCCCCTATGCCCATCTTCTGCGTTCTACGGCACGAATGGATAAGAACACGAATACCGCAACTACAGACAGCAAAAAGATTACGTCTACAACGCTGAAAATAGATGTTGTAAAGGATGAAAACAGGTTAACAAAGGCAATTTTGGTAGCCGCATCGGTAACCCACTGAACGCCTGCAAGCGAAGCTAAGGACGGAAGCACCATTAAAAGAAGGAATGCAATAAGGGTTAAAATGCAGGAAATAATGGGGCTTTCGGTAAGTGCCGAAATGAACATACCAATTGCAATAAGGGCGGCGCCAATAAGCATTGCGCCAAGCCATGCGTTTAAGAAAATAAGCCAGTTAGGTGAAGAAAGAAGGGTAACAATAAGTTCGAACAGTACAACGGGAGAAAGTGCTAAGGCGTACACTGCAAAGGATGCCAAGAACTTGCCAAGCACAATTCCGCTAACCGACACCGGCGCAGTTAAAAGGGCCTGGTCGATTTTTTGGCGGCGCTCTTCAGATAAAAGGCGCATTGTTAAAACGGGGGTTACAAGCACAATAACGGTTGAAAGCGAAGGGAAAATAATTTCGTTGTTGGGACTGCCGTAACCGAAAAGATTTACAAAGAAATAGCCTTCAAAGAAAAGGAATATTGCAAGGTAAACGTAGCCTAAGGGGGATGTAAAATAAGACTTGAATTCTCTTTTAAAAATTGCGCTCATTTAATTTTCCTCCTTTTTGTACTCTTCTTCTGCGTCGGTTTCTTCGCCAAGGGTGGCTTCACCGCTTTCAAGGTCGATTTTAACCTTGGGGGCTTTATTGGTTTCTTTATTTTCTTCGGGTTCTTCTGTAGCTTTAACGGCGGCGCCCTGCTGGGTTAAGAGCTGTGTGCCCTTGTCGGCCGCATCGGTAAGGCGTAAGAAGATTTGCTCTAAGGTCATTTCGTTAGAGCTTAAGGAAAGAATGGTCTTCTTTCGTTCTGCAAGGCGTTCGGACACTGCGGCTCTTATATCGCAGTTTTCTTTAGGCTCTAAAATATAATCAACCGTGCCTTCTTCCTTGCTGCCTGCGTATCTTAATTCCTTAATGCCGGGAACGGAATTTAAAATTTTGTAAATTTCGGTTTCGGTTCCCATTACACGAAGAGATAAGGAATGGTCTTTAGAAAGATTTTTGGAAAGATTTTCGGCGGTATCGTCTGCAATGATTTTACCGCTGTTAATAATTATAATTCTTTCGCAAACTTCCTGAATTTCGGAAAGGATGTGTGAAGAAAGAATGATTGTGTGGTTTTTGCCAAGACGTGCAATTAAATTTCTGATTTCAATAATCTGCTTGGGGTCAAGGCCAACGGTAGGCTCGTCAAGAATAAGAAGGTCGGGGTTGCCTACAAGCGCCTGGGCAATGCCGACACGCTGACGGTAACCTTTTGAAAGGTTCTTTATAAGGCGGCCCGACACGTTATCAATTTTAACAAGGCGCATAATTTCTTCGATATGGGGTTTTTTGGGGAAGTTTACCTTCTTTAAATCGTACATAAAGTAAAGGTATTCTTTAACCGTCATATCGGTATAAAGCGGGGGGATTTCGGGCAGATAGCCAATGCGCTTTTTAGCTTCTTCGGGGTTTTCCATAATATCGAACTCGTCGATGGAAACCGAGCCTGCAGTAAGCGACAAATAGCCCGTCATAATATTCATAATGGTACTTTTTCCTGCGCCGTTGGGGCCAAGAAAGCCTACCACTTCACCCTTTTTAATGCTGAAGCTAACGTTATCTACAGCAAGGTGATTTCCGTATTTTTTGGAAAGGGAGTTTACTTCTATCATACTTTTACTCCTTACAAGTAGTTTAGAATATTAATATTTTACCAAATAATTTAACCCAATTTGTAAACAGTTGTTTAACATTTGATACATTCCAAAATATTTTACCATAAACAAGGCATAAAAGCAAGTTTTTTGAGCGAACTGACCGCCTTAAATCTGACACCTGACACCTTATACCTTAAACCTGAAACCTTACACCTGAAACCTAAAAAAAGAACCTTCCGAAAGGAAGGTTCTTTTTTGTAAGCTAATTAGTCAACCTTGTTGATCATGTTAGCAAGTTCAGCCTGTTCGATCCATTCAAGTTCTTCTTGAATGATTTCGTTACCCTTTTGAATCATAAGGTCGATTTCGGGCATTTTACCATCGAGATACTTCTTGATGTTGTCGGGAGATTCGTACTCGAATGCGTAGCCGAAGCGTTCGCCAAGACCGGTGGTCTTCATCATGTCGGG
>JAFOCW010000038.1 GCA_017381035.1 Clostridia bacterium
AAAACCGATTCTATCGACTTTGTTGCCATCGGCGGCGATACCATTCAGGGAACCCAGAAGAAGAGTACGTCTTTGGGCTATTTCCAAAAAGCCTTTACGCCCTTCCTTAACTGCAATAAGCCGGTTGTAATTGTTCCCGGTAACCACGACGATAACTCTTATGCATACAATACCAAAACCTTCGACGGAAGCTACCTTATTTCCGACAAGGAATGGAACGACAAAATAATTGATGTTTACGTTAACCGTGAAACCGCAAACGGCGACGTTATCGACGTAACAGTTAAGCAGGATGATGCGGTAGAGAATACAAAATATTTCTACTATGACCTTGAAAACAAAAAGACCCGTATCATCTGTCTTGATTCTATCGATTACGAGCAAACCTATGACGAAAACGGAAAGCTTACAGTAGATGCAGACGGCAACGTAGGCCTTACTGTAAGAGATGAGTCCAAGGCAGTTACCAACTATATGAGATACTATATGGCAACTACCTACTGGGGCTATGGCGCACGTCAAATGGAATGGCTTGCTGAAGAAGCCCTTCAGGCAGGGGACGACTGGGATTATATCTTTATTTCACACATGGGAATTGACGAAGACACCAACTTCAACACAGGTGCCGATATTACCCATTACGGTAAAAACTTACGTGAAATAATTGCCGCTTACCAGTTCAAAACACCCTACGTTAATGAAGAACTTGGTATAAATGTCGATTTCACTAATACAAATGGCGAAATTCTGTCTTATCAGTACGGCCATACCCACCGTCAAGACTGGCTATATAGCGCCGACGTTGATTTGTGGCAGGTAAACTCCGATACTGCACAGCGCCGAGACGGCTTCTTCGATATTATGACGGTAAACAGCACTGCCATTAACCGTTATAACGTTGGCCGTGGCTTCGACCAGACCTTCGTTCAAACCAAGAATGTCCTTAGCGGCGACCTTACAAACGACGGTGTTATCAATATTTGCGATGCTGTTAAGCTTAGAAATATTGATAACGGACATGAAAATCTTACAACAAAGGCAGACGTCGACAACAACAGTGTTTTCGACATAATTTACGACCTTGCCGCAATAAGAAATATGCTTATACACTAATAGACATATAGTTTCCCTTCTAAAACAAACGGGACCGCCACTGCGGTCCCGTTTGTTTGTTTATTTATATATAATAATATTTTAGATTGACTTTAGTGGGTAGTTATTGTAAAATAAATTCTGTAATAAAGTTTAATATCGGAGGGATAACTATGAGTAAAGCTGTATACAAGCGTGTGCTTTTAAAACTCAGCGGCGAAGCTCTTTCAGGCGGAAAGGGAAGCGGTCTCGATTTCGATACCGTTACCGAAGTTTGTAAAAAAATTAAGGAATGTGCAGCCCTTGGCGTTGAAATTGCCATAGTTGTAGGCGGCGGTAACTTTTGGCGTGGCAGAAGCAGCGGCGAAATGGACCGTACCCGTGCCGACCATATGGGTATGCTTGCAACAACCATCAATTCTTTAGCACTCCAAGACGGTTTTGAACAGCTCGGCGTAGATGCCAGAGTTTTAACCGCTATTGAAATGCGTCAGGTAGCCGAGCCCTTTACAAAATCTCGCGCAGTAACACATCTCACCGAAGGCAAAATTGTTATTTTCGGTTGCGGAACAGGTTGTCCCTTCTTTTCTACCGATACTGCCGCAGCTCTTCGCGCAGCAGAAATCGGCGCCGACGTTATCTTCAAGGCTACTAACGTAGACGGCGTATACGATTCTGACCCCAAGAAAAATCCCGATGCCAAAAAGTTCGATAAACTTACCCATCAGGACGTTTTAACATTAAAACTCAATGTTATGGATATGACTGCCGCATCACTTTGCCAAGACAACGGTATTAAAATTCTTGTTTTCTCTATGCAAGAGCTCGATAATATCAAAAAGGCAATGCTCGGCGAAAATATCGGAACACTTGTAGAATAATAAACGGAGGTATTCTTATGAAAGACTTACTTAAAAATACAGAAGAACGTATGGACAAAAGCGTTAACTCGGTAGGCCGTGAATTTGCAACAGTAAGGGCCGGACGTGCAAACACTTCCATTCTCGACAAAATCACAGTAGACTATTACGGAGTTCCCACTCCCGTTCAGCAAATAGCATCTGTTTCTGTTCCCGAAGGCCGTGTACTTCAAATTCAACCTTGGGACACTTCAACCTTAAAGCTTATTGAAAAAGCAATTCAGGTTTCCGATATTGGTATTAACCCCAATAACGATGGTAAAGTTATTCGCCTTATTTTCCCACCCCTTACAGAAGAGCGTCGTAAAGACCTTGTTAAAGAAGTTAAGAAAATGGCAGAAGACGGTAAGGTGGCAGTTCGTTCCATTCGCCGTGATGCTATTGAAAAGCTTAAGGGCATGAAAAAAGACAACGCCATCACCGAGGACGACCAGGCAAACGGCGAAAAGAAGGTTCAAACCTTAACCGATAAGTATTGCGCAGAAATCGATACTATTCTTGCCGCAAAAGAAAAGGAAATCCTCGAAATCTAACAAAACTAAACCATCATAGCTCGGCTATGGTGGTTTTTTGAAAGGTGATAATCTTGGCATTTTTTAAAAAGAAAAAAGAAGCTCCCGAAGGCCGTAAAATACCCGAACATATTGCAATAATAATGGACGGAAACGGCCGTTGGGCCAAAAATCGTTCCTTACCACGCACCGCAGGCCATGCGGCAGGTTCAAAAAAGTTCAAAGAAATTGCAAGATATTGTAACAAAATTGGTGTAAAACATTTAACGGTATATGCCTTTTCAACTGAAAATTGGCGCCGTCCTAAAGAAGAAGTAGACGCCATTATGAATATCTTCCGCGACTATCTTAAAGATTCTGCCAACTTCAAAAGTGAAAACATTAAGCTTGAGTTTATCGGCGACAGAAGCGGTATGCCCGAAGATATTGTGGAACTTATGGCACGGGCCGAGTACGATTCTAAAGACGCTACCGGTCTTAAGTGCTATATGGCCATTAATTACGGCGGACGGGACGAATTGGTGCACGCCGTGCGTGATATTATAAAAGAAGGAATTTCTGCCGCAGATATTACCGAAGACACTATTTCTTCACACATTTACACAAGCCACTACCCCGACCCCGAATTAATTATAAGGCCAAGCGGAGAGTACCGTCTTTCCAACTTCCTTATATGGCAGTCGGCCTATAGTGAGTTTTGGTTTTCTAATATTCTTTGGCCCGATTTCAGCACAGACGACTTAGAACGTGCTATTGATGACTATAATAAACGCAACCGCCGTTTTGGTGGGGTTTGATTGGGGGAACTTTAATGAAAACTCGTATTATTTCGGGCGTTGTGGCCGCCGCCGCAGTAGCCCTGTTGCTTTTGCTTAACAGCTTTTTCAGCATTGTTGCCGTAGTTGCAGTGGCACTTCTTGCCGCTTTGGCGGTTTATGAAATACTTGTAGGAACCGGTGCCGTTAAAAAAGGTGCGCCCGTTTATATTGCAATGTTTTATGCGGCCGCATTACAGTTTTCCTATAGCGGCATTTTTATAAATTCCAACTCTCTTTCGGTTTTGTTTGTTTTATCAATTGCAATTATTGCAGTTTTAAACCATAAAAATTTTACGGTAAACGAGCTTGCTTTTACTATTGCAATGCCCATAATCATTAGCTTTGCGTTTGCCTGCCTTGAACAAATAATAAACCCCGGCGACAAAACCGGCCTTTTATATTTCCTTTTGCTTTTCAACTTTGCCTGCGTTACCGACATTGGCGCATATTTCGTAGGCTCGGCTATAGGTAAACATAAGCTTGCCCCCGAAATCAGCCCCAAGAAAACGGTTGAAGGCGCAGTCGGCGGTATAGTTTGTTCGGTTATAGGCACCTTAATTATTTCTATTGTTTTCAGCCTAATTTTAAAAACGTCTGTTAACGTTATTCTGCTTACACTTGTAACACCTGTTTTCAGTGTAATCGGTATGTTTGGCGACCTTTTCGCCTCTGTTATTAAAAGACATTTCGGAATTAAAGATTACGGAAACATAATGCCCGGGCACGGCGGCGTACTCGACCGCACCGATTCCATTCTGCTTATTGCCCCCGCATTTGTATTCTTCCTTAACTTAGTAGGCGGTATTGTATGAGTAAATCACTTGTAATTTTAGGATCCACCGGTTCCATTGGCGAGCAAGCCTTAGACGTTGCACGTAAAAACGGCTACACTGTTTTAGCGGTAGCGGCAGGTAAAAGTATAGATAAGCTTGAAGCACAGGCCAAGGAGTTCGGCGTAAAGGCCGTTGCCGTCTTCGACAAAGCGGCCGCAAACGAACTTGAATCAAGACTTTCAGGCACAGGCATTAAGGTTTTGTCGGGTGTAGAAGGTGTTTGCGAAGTAGCATCAATTAAGGCAGATATTGTGCTTAATGCAATAGTTGGTATTGCAGGTCTTCGCCCAACCTTTGCCGCAATAAACGCTAAAAATAATATTGCCCTTGCCAATAAAGAAACTCTTGTTACAGCAGGGGAGCTTGTAAATGCAAAAGCTAAAGAAATGGGTATTAAAATAATACCCGTCGACAGCGAACATTCTGCAATTTTTCAGTCGCTTCAGGGTGCACCCGAAGGCTCACTTTCCAAGGTTATATTAACTGCGTCGGGCGGCCCCTTTTACGGCAAAACCAAAGAAGAACTTAAAAATGTTACTGTTGCCGAAGCTCTTAACCACCCCAATTGGTCAATGGGCAGTAAAATCACCATAGATTCCGCTACGCTTATGAACAAGGGACTCGAAGTTATCGAGGCGGTACACCTTTTCGGCATTTCGCCCGACGATATAGAGGTTGTTGTTCACCGTCAAAGTATACTTCACTCTGCGGTTGAACTCTGCGACGGTGCGGTTATAGGCCAAATGGGCACGCCCGATATGCGCCTGCCAATAGAATATGCCATAACATACCCCCAAAGAGAGCAAATGTGTTGCGACAGATTATCACTAACCGACGTTGGTACTCTAACCTTTGCAAAACCCGATTTAGATACATTCGGTTGCTTAAGACTTTGCATCGAAGCAATTAAAGCAGGTGGGCTTAAGCCTGCTGCGGCAAACGGCGCCAACGAAGAAGCGGTTGCGCTTTTCCTTGGCGGTAAAATTAAGTTCTTAGATATTGAAAAATTTGTAGAAGCGGCAATTAATGCTCAACCCCATACCGAAAGCTATACGCTTGAAGACGTATTTGAAGCCGACAAAAAGGCAAGAAGTCTTGTAAGACAAATGGCTAATTAAAATTCAATTTATCGCATAAGATATAACTACTAACTCTTTAAAAGGTGATTACCATTTCTATTTTAAACATCTGGAACAACGTCTGGCCCTATATTATTGCGGTGCTTGTATTCGTAGTGCTTATTATCATTCACGAATTCGGCCATTTTATTGCCGCAAAAATTTGCGGTGTCAGGGTTAACGAATTCGCAGTCGGCTTCGGCCCCAAACTCTTTAAAAAGAAGTTCGGCGAAACAGTCTATGCCGTAAACCTTGTGCCGCTTGGCGGCTACTGTGCAATGGAAGGCGAAGACGAAAGCAGTACCGACGAGCGTGCTTTTTGCAATAAAGGCCCATTAAAGCGCCTTTTCATTGTTGTAAACGGCGCAGTTTTCAATTTAATTTTAGGTCTTATTATTGTTGCAATAACCTTAATTCCGTCCGAAAAGTTTTCTTCAACCACCGTTGCCAAGTTTACCGATACTGCCGTAAGCAGTCAACACGGCCTTGAAGTCGGCGATGAAATTTTATCGGTCGACGGCCGTAAAATATTCTCCACCTACGATTTAAGCTATGCCTTTACGGGTGTAGAAGACGGCACGGTAGATATGACGGTTAAAAGAGACGGCCAAAAAGTAGAGCTTCAAAACGTTAAATTCCAAACCGAAAAGGAAAACGATATTTCTTACGTTAAGGTAGATTTTTACGTTTTGGGAGTTGAAAAAACACCCCTTACCTTTATAACCCAAACCTTTAACACCGCTATTGCTAACTGCAGGGTTGTTTGGTTTTCTCTAATAGATTTAATAACGGGCAAGTACGGCCTTTCAGCAATGTCGGGTCCCGTTGGTATTACGGCGGCAATTGGCTCGGTAGCAAAGGAAAATCTGTTTAACATTTTGCCAATAATGGCGCTAATTACAATAAACCTTGGTATATTTAACCTTTTACCGCTTCCGGCTCTCGACGGCGGAAGAATACTGTTCATTTTAATTGAACTAATAACTCGCAAACCCGTTCCCCAAAAGTACGAAGGTCTTGTTCATACGGTAGGGCTTGTCTTGCTTTTAGGGCTTATGCTGTTAATTACGGCAAAAGATATAATTTCACTGATTGTAGGGTGATGACTTGTACACTAACAATTTAACAAAACAGGTAAAGGCAGGCAACCTGCTAATTGGCGGCGGTGCCCCCGTTTCAATTCAGTCTATGCTTAGCGTCAAGGCCGATAATATTGAAGGCAATGTAGAGCAGGCCAAAAGACTCCAAACGGCAGGCTGCGAAATTATAAGGGTTTCTGTGCCCGATATGAACGCAGTTTCGCTTATTGGCGCCCTTAAAGAAAACGTTTCGGTTCCCATTGTGGCCGACATACATTTCGATTATAAGCTTGCCATTGAAAGTGTTGCCGCAGGGGTAGACAAGGTAAGAATAAACCCCGGTAACATTGGCTCAGACGATAAGGTCAAGGCGGTAGTAACCGCTTGTAAGACGGCAGGCGTTCCCATAAGAATAGGGGTAAATTCCGGAAGCCTTGAAAAAAATATTCTTGCAAAATACGGCTCGCCCACACCCGAAGCTATGGTTGAAAGCGGACTTTACCATATTTCCTTGCTCGAAAAGTTCGATTTTAACGATATTGTGCTGTCTTTAAAATCGTCCAATACACAGCGTATGTACGATTCATACGTTTTAGCTGCCGAAAAATGCCCGTACCCCCTTCATTTAGGAGTTACCGAAGCAGGTACCGAACGCATGGGAATTATAAAATCTTCGGCAGGCATCGGCGGTCTTCTGCTAAGGGGAATCGGCGCCACAATTCGCATATCGTTAACCGATGACCCCGTTTTAGAAGTAAAGGCGGCAAAAGATTTACTTAAAGCCTTAGGCCTTAGAAACGAAGGTATAAAATTTGTTTCCTGCCCAACCTGCGGCAGAACAAGTATCGACCTTATAGGTCTTGCAAAGGCGGCCGAGCAGCGCTTTGCAAATATAAACAAAAATATAACGGTAGCCATTATGGGTTGCGCCGTGAACGGACCGGGCGAAGCCAGGGAAGCCGACCTTGGAATAGCGGGCGGCAACGGCTGCGGTCTGCTTTTCAGTCGCGGCGAAATAATCCGTAAGGTTCCCGAAGAAAATTTGCTCGATGCTTTATATGAAGAAATTTTAAAATACGGAGAATAAAATGCAACACACGTTTAAAGAAATTTTCGGAGAAGGAATAGGTTTTGCCATAAAAGACACTTCGCTTGACAGTGCCTTTGTTACCTGCTGCGATTTAGATGTTAACAGCAGAAGTCTTAACATTAAGCTTCATAGCAATTCATTTATATCGGAAGCGGTTATTTTTGCGGCAAAGCAAAGAATAATTAAAGACCTTTCTTTAAATAGCCTTGAACTTGAAATTTCTTTTACTCCCGAGTGTTTCTGTGTCGAAGCCTGCAAAGATATTGTTTTGCAGCTTCGCCGCAAATCTGCAATGTTAAACGGCTATTTTAATAAGGCCGAATTCTCGCTTGACGGAAGCAAGGTTTCAATCGACCTTAAATTCGGCGGTCTCGACGTTATAACCGATTTAGAATTTGTAAAACATTTTTGCAACTTAGCAAAAATACAGTTCGGTGTAGACGTTCAGGTTGAGTTTACAGGTGTTACCCAAAATGCCGAAATGCTTGCGCCTCCACCCGAAATCAGTGTGCCCGTAAAGCAAAGCAAACCGGTTTCAGCGCCGGCAACCGAAGCGCCCGTTCAAGACGCACCCAAAAAGGTTTACGACTATAAACCAACCGACGGCTTACCGGTTTATCTTGAAAGTGCACAGCTTATTTGGGGCAGAAGCCTTGATACCAAAACAAAACAAATGATAGATATTACCGAAGACGACACTAACATTTCTTGTTGGGGCGAAGTTTTCGGTCAGGAAATCCGCACAATTAATACAAAACGCGGTCAGTCCAATATTCTTGAATTTTCCTTTAGCGATTATACAAATTCACTTACCGCAAGTATGTTTGTAGACCCCAAAAATATGGACAAGCTTAAAGCTGTTAAAAACGGAAACTTTATTCTTGTAAACGGCAGCTATGAGTTCGATACATATAAAAGGGAACATATTGTAAAGCCAAAGTCTATTGCCATACTTGAAAAATACACCGAAAAAGATAACTACAACGGCACAAAAAGGGTAGAACTTCACTGCCATACCAATATGTCTGCCAAAGATGCGGTTTCTTCTGCCGGCGATATTATTAAACAAGCGTATAATTGGGGACATAAAGCCGTTGCAATTACCGACCACGGTGTAGTTCAGGCTTACCCTGCCGCCGCAAAAGCATTAAAAGATATTAGAAAAAGCGGCGGCGACTTCAAGGTTATTTACGGTGTAGAAGGTTATTTCGTAAACGACCATAAGGACGGAACCGATTTTTCAACCCTTTATAAGCAGGGTAAAACCTACCACCAAATTATTCTTGTTAAAGACCTTGTAGGCCTTAAAAATCTTTATCAGCTTGTATCAACCGCTCATATAGATAATTTCTTTAAACGACCCATAACTACAAAAACCGAACTCGATAAGCACCGCGAAGGCCTAATTATAGGCTCGGCCTGTGAGCAGGGCGAACTGTATAAGGCCATTGTAAACGGAGCCGACGACCAAGAACTTTTAGAAATTGCAAGCTATTACGATTATCTTGAAATTCAGCCGCTTGGTAATAACGAATTTATGGTGCGTGAGTCCAAAAATCCCGATAAGGTTAACAAGAAAACAGGGGAGACCATTCCCAATAAATTCAGACACGTTACAAGCTTCGACGTTATTAAAGATTTCAACCGTAAGGTAGTAGAAATTGCCGATAAGCTTGGAAAACCGGTTGTAGCAACCGGCGATGTGCATTTCCTTAAAAAAGAAGACGTAATTATTCGTAAAATTCTTATGGCCGGTCAGGACTATGACGATTTCGATAACCAACCGCCCCTTTATTTCAAAAGCACCGAAGAAATGCTAACTGATTTCGACTATTTCGGGGAACGTGCAAAGGAATTTGTTATAGATAACCCAAACAAAATTGCCGATATGGTAAGCGGCGACGTTATACCCGTTCCCGAAGGCAGTTACCCACCGGTTATTGAAGGCTCAGACGAACTGTTAAGGCAGCTCTGTTGGGACAAGGCGCACGCCACCTACGGCGAAAACCTGCCCGAAATTGTTGAAAAAAGACTTGATAAAGAGCTTAATGCAATTATTAACAACGGCTTCTCAATAATGTATATTTCGGCGCAAAAGCTTGTTGCCTTCAGCGAAGAAAACGGCTATCTTGTGGGCTCTCGTGGTTCGGTAGGTTCCTCCTTCGTTGCAACTATGGCGGGCATTTCCGAAGTCAACCCCTTGGCGCCCCATTACGTTTGTCCTAAGTGCTGTTATAGTGAATTCTTTACCGACGGCAGCGTTGGTTCGGGCTTCGATTTACCCGAAAAGAAATGCCCTAACTGCGGCACCGAGCTTCACCGTGACGGACACGACATTCCCTTCGAAACCTTCTTAGGCTTCAAGGGCGACAAGGTGCCCGATATCGACCTTAACTTCTCCGATGAATTTCAAACGCAGGTTCAAAAATATACCGAAACCCTTTTCGGAAGCGAAAACGTGTTTAAAGCAGGTACTATTTCTACCGTGGCCGAAAAAACAGCCTTCGGTTTTTCCAAGGCCTACGCCGAAAAGAAAAATCTTGTTTTAAGCCACGCAGAGCTTAGCCGACTTGCAGGCAAGGTTGAAAAGGCGCAAATCAAACAGACAACAGGTCAGCACCCTGCAGGTATGATTGTTGTTCCAAGAGATAAAACAATATATGATTTCTGTCCCGTTCAGCACCCTGCCGACGATGTTAAATCCGACGTAGTTACAACCCATTTCGACTTCCATTCAATTCACGATACCATACTCAAGCTCGACGAGCTTGGCCACGTTATACCAACAACCTATAAATACCTTGAAGAGTATTCGGGAATTCCCGTCGGTCAGGTTTCAATGAGCGACCCCAAGGTATATAGTTTGTTCAGCTCAACCGAAGCCTTAGGTGTAACCCCCGAAGCCATAGATTCACCAACCGGCACCTACTGTATTCCCGAGTTTGGTACCTCCTTCGTTCGTGGAATGCTCAGGGACTGTAAACCCAAAAACTTTTCCGACCTTTTACAGATTTCGGGCCTTTCCCACGGTACCGACGTTTACCTTGGGAACGCAAAAGACCTTATAGATAAAGGTATATGTACCATTTCCGAAGTTATTGGTACCCGTGATAACATAATGGTTTACCTAATACATCAGGGTATGGACGAAGGCCGAGCCTTCAAAATAACCGAAACTGTACGTAAGGGCCTTGTTGCCAAGGGCGCCGTTCCCAAAGAAGCGTGGGCCGAAATGGAAGACGATATGCGTGCCGTTAACGTACCCGAATGGTATATTCAGTCTTGCGGAAAAATTAAATATATGTTCCCCAAGGCGCACGCCGCGGCATACGTTACCGCCGCCATTCGAGTTGGCTGGTATAAGGTGTATAGACCCATTGAGTTTTACTGTGCATACTTTACTGCCCGTCCCGAAGACGTAGACGTTCCCACCATTCTTAAGGGAAAAGAAGCCGTAAAAGCTTATATCAGAGCTATAAAGCAAAAAGGCAACGAAGCCACCAAGAAAGAACTTGACGTTTACGAAAATATGCTTATATTTAATGAGATGTTTGAAAGGGGACTTGAAATACTGCCAATAAACCTTCAAAAATCTCATGCAAGAAAGTTCCTTGTGGAAGATGGAAAAATGCGTCTGCCGTTTGGAGCACTCGGCGGAGTAGGCGCCAAGGCGGCCGAATCACTGTACGAGGCGGCTCAGTCGGGCAACTTCTTATCTAAGCAGGAATTCCAGGCCGAAGCAGGCGTTTCCAAGACTATAATTCAAAATCTTTCAGACATGGGCGTGTTCGATGACCTGCCTGAAACCAACCAAATGACGTTATTTTAGTTAAAACAACCAATGCAACGCCGCATTGGTTGTTTATTTTGTCTAAAAAAGGTTACAAACATTCGTGAAAGGTTGCAAAATTGTAACTTTTAGATATAATAAGTAAGGTGCTTGATTACAAGCTTGTAACTTTTTTGGAAGGAATGATAGTTATTAAGGAAGCGGTTATCTCGTTTTTCGAGAAACTCAAAAGCGCAAACAGACTTTATAAGTTAATGGCCTTTTCGGCTATTTCCGTAATACTTATTTTAGTTTCGGTTTTCTCATCCGGCGTAAAGCTTACTTATAATTTAATATACAACGGTAACGTTTTTGCTAACGTTTCAAGTAAAGAAGTATACAGCCAGGCTGTTGCACTTGCAAAGACTTATGTTTCGGGCAAGGAAGTTGATTTTTCCGCTATCGAAATTAAAAAGGTTGTTTCCATCAATGAAACAACTTCTACTGTAGAAGAAACAAGTAAGCTTCTTCTTGCCAACAACCCCACAATTTGCAGTGGCTTCGAAGTTATAGTAGGTGGCGATGTTGTCGGCTACGTGTCCGATTTAGAGGTTTATGAAACCGCTAAAAATAACAAACTTTCAAGCTACAATGTTGAAGGTGCACAGTGTACAAGCAGTTTCCTTGTAAACGTTTCTGCTAAGGCCGCTTATTTCGACGTTAAAAACCTTTCTAAAGCAGAAGATATCGAAGCAGCATTTGCTCCATTAGACGTTCAAACTGTTGCTATTGTCGACAGTACCTATACAGTTAAGTATGAAACAGTAGCACAAAAAGACGCTACTAAAAAAGCCGGTTACCAACAGGTTATCACCGAAGGTGTACACGGCTCTAACAAAGTTGTTAAAGAAACCGTTTATTTAAACGGTGTAATGGTGTCTGACCCGGTTGTTACCACAACCGTTCTCAGAGCTCCCGTTAACGAGGTCATTCTTGTTGGTATTAAAGACGTTTTCGTAACCACAGCCCCCCAGAATGCTTCATCCGCAGGCTTCGTGTGGCCGCTTAGCGAAAAAGGCGTTATTACCGCACCTTACGGCGAACTCAGAGGTGGCGGCTCAAGACGTCATCAGGGCGTAGATATTGGCGTTCCCGTTGGTACAAGTGTAGTTGCTGTTAAAGGCGGCACCGTTATTGAAGAAGACTACGACTCCGATTACGGCTACTACGTAATAATCGACCACGGTAACGGTATGCAAACACGTTACGCACACAACAGCTCTAATACCGTATCTGTAGGTCAAACCATATCTGCAGGTCAGCTTATTGCATTGTCTGGTAATACCGGTCGTTCAACAGGCCCCCACCTTCATTTCGAAGTAATTATTAACGGCAGAACCACCAACCCCGGCTACTACTTAGACCTTAAATAATCGAATAGTTTAAAACCACCGCTTTTGCGGTGGTTTTTTTATTATTAAATCACAATTTTTTGTTACAACGCCTTGACTAAACCACCATATATGGTGTATAATATTGGTAACTATGTACAAGGAGAGTTGTCGGTGGCTAAGAAAGTAAAAGAATACGGAAACGACAGTATAACTCAGTTAAAAGGGCCCGACCAGGTAAGGCTTCGTCCCGCCGTAATTTTCGGCTCAGACGGTCTTGACGGTTGCGAACATTCTGTTTTTGAAATTATTTCAAACTCTGCAGACGAAGCAAGGGAAGGCTACGGTAAAAAAATAATTGTTACCAAATATTCCGACCATTCGGTTGAAGTACAAGACTTCGGCCGTGGCGCCCCGGTAGATTTCAACAATAAGGAACAGCAGTATAACTATGTCCTTTTGTTCGAAACCCTTTATGCCGGTAGTAAATACAATACCAATAACGGCGGCGATTACGAATATTCCATTGGTCTTAACGGCCTTGGTCTTGCATCTACACAGTTTGCAAGCGAATATATGGACGTTGAAATCAAGCGTGACGGTTACAAATATAATCTTCACTTCGAAAAGGGCTTCAACGTAGGCGGTCTTCAAAAGGAAGAATATTCGGGTAAAGATACGGGAACAAAAATTAAATGGAAGCCCGACCTTGATGTTTTCACCGAAATCGACATTCCTACCGAATATTTTGTAGATACTCTTAAGCGTCAAGCGGTTGTAAACGAAGGTGTTTCGTTCGTCTTCCGTGAACAGCAGGGCGCAAGGTTTATTGAAAAAGAAATTTGCTATAAAAACGGTATTGCCGATTATATTGGTGAAGTTGTTGGCGAAGACGCTTTAACCACTATTCAAACCTGGAATACAGAACGCAAGGGTAAAGACCGTGAAGACAAGCCCGAATATAAGGTTAAAATTAATGCAGCCATTTGTTTTTCAAACAAAAAACAAATGAAGGAATATTATCATAACTCCAGCTGGCTTGAACACGGCGGCGCACCCGAAAAGGCTGTGCGCAATGCCTTTACCTATCAACTCGATGCTTATATTAAACAGCAAAACAAGTATTCCAAAAACGAAAGTAAAGTAACCTTCCAAGACGTTGAAGAATGTCTTGCCATTGTTATTTCGTCTTTTTCCACCCTTGTTTCCTACGAAAACCAAACAAAGAAATCTATAACCAATAAGTTCATTCAAGAAGCTATGACAGATTTCTTTAAGCATCAGCTTGAAATCTATTTCATTGAAAACAAGGCCGAAGCCGATAAAATTGCCGACCAGGTGCTTATAAACAAGCGTAGCCGTGAAAGAAGCGAAAAGGAACGCATCAACATCAAGAAAACCCTTCAAACTTCCGGTAGCGATATGGCCAACAGAGTACAAAAATTTGTTGACTGCCGAAGCAAAGATACGTCCGAACGTGAAGTATTCATAGTTGAGGGTGATTCGGCTTTAGGTTCCTGTAAGCTTGCCCGTGATGCACAGTTCCAGGCAATAATGCCGGTGCGCGGTAAAATACTTAACTGCCTGAAATCTGAATACGATAAAATCTTCAAAAGCGAAATCATTACCGATTTAATTAAGGTGCTTGGTTGCGGTGTGGAAGTTAAGTCCAAGGCTAATAAAGACCTTTCAACCTTTAATATCGATAACCTTCGTTGGAATAAAATAATCATCTGTACCGATGCCGACGTCGACGGTTTCCATATCAGAACCCTTATTTTAACAATGATTTATCGCTTAATGCCAACCTTAATCAGCGAAGGCAAGGTGTTTATTGCCGAAACACCGCTTTACGAAATAAACACAAAAGAAAAGCCCTACTTCGCTTACGACGAGCAAGAAAAGGCCGAAATCTTAAAAATGATTGAAGGTCAAAAATATACAATTCAACGTTCTAAGGGACTTGGTGAAAACCAACCCGATATGATGAACCTAACCACAATGAACCCCGAAACACGTCGTCTTATAAGGGTGCTTCCCGAAGATGCCGAACAAACTTCCATTATGTTCGATATGCTTCTTGGCGACGATTTGCAGGGAAGAAAAGAATACATCGCCGAAAACGGCTATCTGTATATCGACGATGTAGACGTCAGCTAATAAAACCCATTTTAAACGGAGGAAAATATGGCTCCAAGAAAGAAAAAAACCGAAGCTGTAACCGAGCGTAAAAAGCCTAATGCCTATATTGCAGGTGCAGGCACCGTGGTAGACCAGGAAATAACCGAAACCCTTCGTACCAACTTTATGCCCTATGCCATGAGCATAATTATTTCCCGTGCCATTCCCGAAATCGACGGTTTTAAGCCTTCACACAGAAAACTTTTATATACAATGTATCTTATGGGCCTTTTAAACGGCTCAACCATAAAATCTGCAAACATTGTCGGCAGAACAATGCAGCTCAACCCCCACGGCGACGCCGCCATTTACGAAACAATGGTGCGCCTTTCCGAAGGTAACGAAGCGCTTTTACACCCGTACGTTCGTTCAAAAGGTTCGTTCGGTAAAGCCTATTCAAGAGATATGGCCTATGCGGCTTCCCGTTATACCGAAGCCAAGCTTGCACCCATCTCGGCCGAGCTTTTTGCCGACATCGATAAAGATACGGTTGAATTCGTAGACAACTACGATGCCACAATGAAAGAGCCAACACTCTTTCCCGTAACCTTCCCGTCGGTGCTTGTAAACGCAAATATGGGTATTGCCGCAGGTATGGCAAGTAATATTTGCCCCTTCAACTTAAGGGAAGTCTGCGAAACCACCATTGCTTATATTAAAGACAATGATGTAAACGTTGCCGATACCCTTATCGCACCCGATTTTCCCGTTGGCGGTCAGCTTTTATACAACCGTGCCGCAATGGAAGATATTTATAAAACGGGTAGGGGAAGCTTCAAGGTTAGGGGCACCTACACCTACGATAAATCTCAGAACTGTATAGATATTGCTTCTATTCCGCCCACCACCACAACCGAACAAATTATCGAGCGTGTAATCGACCTTGTTAAGCTTAAAAAAATTACCGAAATCAACGATATTCGCGATGAAACAGATTTAAACGGTCTTAAAATAACCATCGATTTAAAGCGTGGCGTCGACCCCGATAAGCTTATGAAAAAGCTTTTTAAAATGACAACACTTGAAGATTCTTTCGGTTGTAACTTCAACATTCTTATTGCCAACTCGCCAAGAGTTATGGGCGTTAAAGAAATTATTGAAGAATGGGTTGCATTCCGTACCGAATGTGTAAGAAACCGTGTCTTCTATAATCTTAATAAAGCGAAAGAAAAACTGCATCTTTTAAAGGGCCTTTCTAAAATCCTTCTCGATATCGATAAGGCAATTAAAATTGTCCGTGAAACCGAAGAAGAAAAAGAAGTTGTACCCAACCTTATGATTGGCTTCGGTATCGATGAAGTTCAGGCCGAACACGTTGCCGAAATTAAACTTCGTCATTTAAACCGTCAGTATATTCTTAAAAAGTTAGAAGATATTGAAAACCTTGAAAAAGAGGTTGCCGAATTAGAAGATACTTTAAATTCTAAGCGCAAGGTTCAAAGCATTATTGTTAAGGAATTGCAGGCCGTTGCCGAAAAGTACGGACAAGACAGAAAAACTGCAGTTATCGAGCTCGATGCTGCTGACGATGACGCCGAAGAAGACGTAGTGGATGATTCGCCCGTAACACTCTTCTTCACAAGGGACGGTTACTTTAAAAAGATACCTACACCTAACCTTCGTATGAGTGGCGAACAAAAGCTTAAGGAAGGCGACGAAATAGTCCAGACTGTCGAAACCACCAATGCCGCAGAAATTCTCTTCTTCTCAAGTGCGCACCAGGTTTATAAATCTAAGGCGGCCGATTTTGCCGACGGCAAAGCCAGCATACTTGGCGAATTCATTCCTTCAAAGCTTGAATTCGACGAAGCTGAAAACGCAATTTATATGGCCGTTGTTCAAAAGTATACAGGCTTTATGGTTTTCGTTTTCGATAACGGCAGGGTAGCACGTGTACCAATGTCTTCCTACGCTACAAAAACTAACCGCAAAAAGCTTATTAACGCTTACTGCAGCAAGTTCACACTCCACACCGTAATTTATTGTGAACAAGAGTGCGACCTGCTTTTAACTTCAACCAACGGCAGAATGATGCTCATAAATACCACCGCACTTTCCGAAAAAGCGGCAAAAGATAACGGCGGTATTGCGGTTATGACGCAAAAACGAGGTCAAAGAATTTTCTCGGCACAAAAATATGTAGAGGGAAGCCTCGATAAGCCTCACCGCTACAGACCCAAAAATCTGCCTGCGGCAGGCAACGTTAAAAAAGACGACAATGCCGAACAAATGACATTTTAAAAACACAAGCCGCTTAAACTCTGTTGAATTTAAGCGGCTGTCGACTTAATGCAAACGCTATTTTTCTTTGTCGACAGAAATAATATACCCTTATTGTTAAATAATATTACAAGGAATTATTTGACAAACAAACTTTTTTGATATATCATATTGACTGTTAATTATTTATTATTTGGAGGGATTGTTTTGGCTGAAGAATTAGCAAAAACCTATGACCCCGGCGAAGTAGAAGACCGAATTTATAAATTCTGGCTCGATTCTAACTATTTTCATGCCGAGGTAGACGCCAATAAAGAACCTTACACTATTGTAATACCGCCACCAAACATCACCGGCCAGCTCCACATGGGACATGCCCTTGATAATACTCTGCAAGATATTCTCATTCGTTATAAAAGAATGCAGGGCTTTTCGGCTCTCTGGCTTCCAGGTACCGACCACGCTTCCATTGCTACCGAAGCAAAAATCGTTGAAGCAATGAAGGCCGAAGGCCTTTCCAAAGAAGACCTTGGACGTGAAAAGTTCTTAGAACGTGCGTGGGAATGGAAAGAGCAGTACGGCGGCAGAATTATAAGCCAGCTTAAAAAGCTTGGCGCTTCTTGCGACTGGAAACGTGAACGCTTCACCTTAGACGAAGGTTGTTCAAAAGCCGTTCGCGAAGTTTTCGTTCGCCTTTATCAAAAAGAGCTTATCTACCGTGGCGAGCGTATTATCAACTGGTGCCCCAACTGCTTAACTTCAATTTCCGATGCCGAAGTTGTATATAGTGAATCTGAAGGTAACTTCTGGCACCTTCGTTACCCCGTTAAAGATAGCGACGAATATTTACAGCTTGCAACAACTCGCCCCGAAACTCTGCTTGGCGATACTGCTGTTGCCGTTCACCCCGACGACGAAAGATATAAGCATCTTGTAGGCAAAAGCGTTATACTGCCCTTGGTTGGCCGTGAAATTCCCGTTGTTGCCGACTCTTACGTTGAAATGGACTTCGGTACAGGTGTTGTTAAAATCACTCCTGCGCATGACCCCAACGACTTTGAAGTTGGTCTTCGCCATAACCTTCCCGTTATCAACGTTATGACCGACGACGCAAAAATCAACGAGCTTGGCGGCAAATATCAGGGAATGGACCGTTACGAAGCACGTAAAGCCATTGTTGCCGACCTTCAAGCAGGCGGCTTCCTTGAAAAAATCGAGCCCCTTAAGCACAATGTTGGCGCTTGCTACCGTTGCAATTGTGTTATCGAGCCCCGTGTTTCTAAACAGTGGTTCGTTAAAATGGGTCCCTTGGCAGAGCCTGCTCTTAAAGCGGTTAAAGAAGGCGACATTAAGTTTATTCCGTCCCGTCTTGAAAAAACCTATTTCAACTGGATGGAGAACATTAAAGACTGGTGTATTTCCCGTCAGCTTTGGTGGGGTCACAGAATACCTGCCTGGTACTGTAAAGATTGCGGCGAAATTATCGTTTCCCGTACCGACCCCGACAAGTGCTCTAAGTGCGGCAGTGAAAACATTCATCAGGATGAAGATACACTCGACACCTGGTTCTCATCTGCTCTTTGGCCCTTCTCAACACTTGGTTGGCCCGAAGAAAACATCGACCTTAAATATTTCTACCCCACAAGCACACTTGTTACTGGCTATGATATTATATTCTTCTGGGTTTCCCGTATGATATTCTCGGGTCTTGAATATACCGATACCGTACCCTTCAAAACTGTTCTTTTCCACGGTATTGTACGTGATGCAAACGGCCTTAAAATGTCCAAGTCGCTCGGCAACGGTATTGACCCGCTTATCGAAATCGATAAATACGGTGCCGATGCTCTTCGTTTCACCCTTGCAACAGGCAATACCCCCGGTAACGATATGCGCTACTCGCCCGAAAGAGTAGAAGCAAGCCGTAACTTTGCAAACAAAATCTGGAATGCCGCACGCTTCCTTCTTATGAACTTAAAATCTAACGAAGAAATGCCCATTCCCGAAGATATTGCACTTGAAGATAAATGGATTCTTTCTAAATATAATCAGCTCGTTAAAGATGTTACCGATAACCTCGAAAAGTATGAGCTCGGCCTTGCCGTTGCAAAGCTTTACGACTTTATCTGGGACGTTTTCTGCGACTGGTATATTGAGCTTTGTAAATCTCGCCTTAGCGGTGAAGATGAAACTGCAGCAAACACAGCAAGAAGCGTTCTTGTATACGTGTTTACAGGCGTTCTTAAACTCTTACATCCCTTTATGCCCTTCATCACCGAAGAAATCTGGCAGTCCTTGCCCCATAGCGGCGATTCTATTATGATTTCTAAGTGGCCCGAGTATAAAGAAGAATTAAACTTCTCGTCCGAAGCCGAAGATTTCGAAAAGGTAATTGCAGTTATTCGTGCAATTCGTAACCGCAGAAGCGAAATGAATGTTCCGCCTTCTAAAAAGGCAAAAATCTGCATCGCTTCCGACGCAAAGGAAATCTTCGAAAACGGCGCGGCCTTTATCAGCCGTTTGGCTTCGGGTAGTTCGGTTGAAGTAGCCGACAGCTTCGATATGCCCGACGCCGTAACTGTTATTACCGACAGTGCAAAGGTTTACATTCCTTTAAATGAACTTGTAGACTTTACTGCCGAGCTCGAGCGTTTAAATAAAGAGCTTGAAGCCGCTAATAAAGATAAAGCTTTCTACGAAGGAAAATTAAACAACCCCGGTTTCGTTGCAAAAGCACCCGAAGCGGTTGTTAACCAACAGCGCGAGCTTTTAGCAAAAACCTTAGACAGAATTTCCTTGCTTCAGGAAAGCATTGCAAAAATTAAAGCGCAAATTTAATAATTAAACCGTATGTCTTTTGGCATACGGTTTACCTTTTGGTGAAATTATGAATTATAACGACGCATTAGAATATATACACTCGTTGCTTGTTTTCGGCTCTAAGCCGGGGCTCGAGCGAATAAGTGAATTGCTAAGTAAACTCGGCAATCCGCAAGATAAACTCAAGTTCATACACGTTGCCGGAACAAACGGTAAAGGCTCAACCTGCACAATGCTTGCTGAAATATATAAAGAAAGCGGCTATAAAACCGGCCTTTACACTTCGCCTTATATTGTAGACTTCCGTGAAAGAATGCAAATTGACGGAAAGTACATTCCAAAAGACACCTTGGCTCGCCTTACAAAGCGTGTTAAAGATACCGGAGTTGTTGTTACCGAATTCGAGTTTATAACGGCACTTGCTATGCTCTGGTTTTTGGAAGAAAACTGCGATATCGTAATTTTAGAAGTAGGCCTTGGCGGCAGATTCGATGCAACCAATATAATTAAAGCCCCCTTATGTAGCGTAATTATGAAAATAGATTACGACCATACGGCAGTGCTTGGCGATACTATTGAGCAAATAACAAATGAAAAATGCGGTATTATTAAAGACGGGGCTCAGGCGGTTTCTTACCCACTTCAAGAAGATGCGGCCTTTAAGGTTATAAGGCAACATAACGTAAATACCGTTATACCAAATATCAAAAATCTTAAAATTATCTCGTCCAATATAAACGGTAACCGCTTTATGTACAATAATGTAGAGTATGCTACCGGTCTTATTGGTGAACATCAAGTATACAATGCCCTTACCGTAATCGAAACGGTAAAAGCCGCAGGCCTTGACGTTTCGCAAGAAAGTATTGTTTCGGGAATTAAAAACGCAACCATTCCTGCCAGAATGGAGCTTTTAAGCGAAAGTCCGCTTGTGTTCCTGGACGGCGCACATAATCCTAACGGCGCCGAAGCAATTTCTGCTTTTATGAAAAACTATGACGGAAAAATTACTGCAGTTGTCGGTATGATGAAAGATAAAAACTGCGACGGATTTTTGGCGCAGGTTCTTAAATACTGCAAAAACGTTATAACCGTAACTGTCAAAGAAAATCCGCGTACCATTTCTGCCGAAGAGTTAGCCGAGCTTTCAAAAAAATATTGCGATAATGTATTTGTGGCGGAAGATTACGCTTCGGCTATAGAACTTGCTTACGAAAAATCTTTCGGCACAGAGCCGGTTTTCGTTTTCGGTTCACTTTACCTTGCGGGCGCAATCAGAATGTCGCTTATTGATAAATATCTCTAATAATAATTCTTAATTTCGACAACACAATATAACAAAATTTATTTGTACAAGCCTTTATACTTTTATAAAGGCTTGTTTTATTTTTTTGGAGGTGTAAATATGCAAATCAACAGTACGGGCGAAGTTCTTACGGTATATCTCAAAGGCGAAATCGACCACCATTTAGCAAGGGGAATGCGAGAAGAAATAGATAAGGCTATAGACTACTATATGCCGTCCCTGTTAATACTCGATTTCGGTGAAATATCGTTTATGGACAGCTCGGGAATAGGTCTTGTAATGGGACGTTATAAAAATCTTAAAAAGAATGGCGCAAAGCTTAGCCTTGTAAACCTTAACGAAAACATATACAAAATAATGAAACTCGCAGGAATAGAGCGTCTTGCAGAAATTGAAAAAGGAGCCTGAAATAATGGAAACCAATAAATTTACTTTAAAAATACCTTCAAGGTCTTGCAACGAATCGTTTGCAAGGGTAACCGTTGCAGCCTTTGCGACGGGACTCGACCCCACACTCGAAGAAATATCAGACATTAAAACTTCTGTGTCCGAAGCAGTTACCAACTGCAGCGTTCATGCCTATCCTAACAGTATAGGTGTGATATACATATCCTGTGAAATCTTAAAGGATAATGTGCTTAAAATTAAAGTGCGTGATAAAGGGTGCGGTATAGCCGATATCGAGCAGGCAAGGCAACCGCTTTTTACAACGGGTGGGGAAGAGCGTGCCGGCCTTGGTTTTGCAGTTATGGAAAGTATGATGGACTCGGTTAGTGTCAGGTCTAAAATGGGAAAAGGTACAACCGTAACAATGAAAAAGAAAATAAACCGTAAAGATGATGCAAGATAGAAACGAACTTATTGAATCAAACGTAAGGCTTGTCCACTCCTGCTGCAAAAGGTTTGTGGGCCGCGGCATAGAATACGAAGATATATTTCAGGTCGGTTGCATCGGTCTTTTAAAAGCGGCAGACGGCTTCGACAGCTCAAGGGGACTTTGTTTTTCAACCTACGCCGTTCCTAATATAATAGGGGAAATTAAACGTCTTTTTCGTGATACGGGCGCAGTTAAGGTTTCACGTTCCCTAAAAGAGTTGTCCCTAAAGGTTCAACGGGAAAAGGAATATGCCGAAAAAATGGGGGAAGAACCAACGGTAATGGCACTCGCCGAAAAGCTTTCGGTTTCGCCCGAAGAAATAGTAGAAGCGCTTGATGCATCGCGACAGGTTTTATCTCTGACCTACGAAAACGAAGACGGCGTAGGTGAACTTCAGCTTCCGGTCGAAAGCCACGAAAGCGAAATATGTTCGCGGATTCTTATAGATGAAGCCGTATCACGTTTAGAAACACAAGAACAGGACATAATAAAACTCAGATACTTCTGTGAAAAAACGCAAACTCAAACTGCAGAATTGCTTGGAATTTCTCAGGTGCAGGTTTCCCGTAAAGAGAAAAGGGCGCTAGAAAGGCTAAGAATATATATGAGTGCGTAAATTCGGTTGGTTATTTTTGTCAAAAGACATCAAAAATATGCATCTTTTTTGCAAAATTATACAAATGAAAATTTTTTTGATTTTTTTTGAAAAAAAGTGTTGACAAACGAAAACCACTGTGGTATTATAATCGGGCACCGAAAAAAACGGTGTCAAACGAACCTTGAAAATTAAACAACGACAAACAAGAAATTGGACCCGACAATTAATTTGAGAAATCAAAGTAAATTAAGGACAATTCAGACAAAACGCCAGTTTTGAA
>JAFOCW010000039.1 GCA_017381035.1 Clostridia bacterium
CGTGCAGGAAATGCTCTCTGCCCTGCAGGAACGAGGCATTGCCCTGGCAATTTTCTCCAACAAGCCGCACAAGGACGTACTGAACGTTGTCAAACACTTCTTCCCCACCGTCGATTTCAAGGACGTCCGCGGACAGATGCCCGATGTTCCCGTAAAGCCCGATCCCGCCGGTGCATTGGCCGTAGCCGAAGTTCTCGGCGTAAAACCGGAAGAATTCCTGTACCTGGGTGATATGGCTGTCGATCCCATCTGCGCTGCCAATGCCGGCATGCACGGCGTTGCCGTTTCTATGACGTGCTTGACTATCGCAGAGTCAACAAAAATGTTGACTTCAGTTCAGTAGATATATACCCGAAATGGAAGGGTAATGATGCCGACGATATTAATGTAGCAATTGAAACTGCGCTTGATTATGACGCTACCCGCTCATATAAGCATAAGCCCTTCTTGCTTATGGAAAGCGCACCCGGAGCTCCTAACTGGTTCCCGTATAACCGACTGACCAGAGCAGGTCAGCATGAACTTGTTTCTATGCAGTCGGTGGCACACGGCGCCGATTCGGTTCAGTATTTCCAGTTCAGAAAATGCCGTGGCGGATTTGAAAAATTCCACGGCGCCGTTGTCGACCACGAGGGTAGCGAAAACACAAGAATTTTCAAAGAGATAAGTGCCCTTGGCAAGAAACTTTTAAATCTCGATGAGGTAGTAGGCACAATGCCCGATTCTCGCGTTGCCATTATACACGATTGGTCTAACAAATGGGCTCTCGACGACGCAGCCGCATTCTATAGAAGAGATAAAAAATTACTTCCTACCGTAACACAGTTTTACAAATCGCTGTGGACAAGGGGTATCGATACCGATATAATCGGATTTGAAGACGATTTTGCAAATTATTCGTTTATTATTGCACCTATGCTTTATACTGTAAGCGAAGAGGTTGGAAAGAATCTTACGAAATTCGTCGAAAATGGCGGCACGCTGCTTTGCACTTATATGACCGCAATGGTAGATGAAAATGACCTGTGTCATCTTGGCGGCTTCCCGGGTGCCGGGCTCAGAAAGGTATTCGGCATCTGGAACGAAGAAATAGATACACTATACCCCGAACAGAAGGTTTTGGTTAAAACAGAAAACGGTGAGTGTGAAGCCATAGATTATTGCGAACTTATTCATACAGAAGGCGCAAAGGTTATTGCTGAGTATGCAAGTGAGTTTTATGCCGGAATGCCTGCCGCAACGGTTAACGAATACGGTAAGGGTAAAGCATATTATATTGCTTTCCGCGATAAAGGTGAGTTCACCGAAAAAATAATGGAAAAAATACTTAGCGAAACTAAAATATCTTCTAAGTTTTGCAGTCAACTTCCGTATGGCGTTACAGCGCATAGCCGCGAAGATGACAATGCTGTATACGTATTCCTTCAGAACTTCACTAGGTCTGAACAAACGTTAACCCCAACTGACAGTTGGAGCAATATAGAAAACAATGAAGTTATAAATAAAGAGTTTGTTTTGTTGCCGTATGAAACCAAAATATTAAAGAAACTTAAGGTTTAAATGGGGGAGTATTCTTGTGAAAAACGTATTACTTATTGGCGATTCTATTCGTATTGGGTACGACAAATCTGTTCAAAAAACACTTGAAGGAATTGCCAACGTATATTTTCCGGGCGATAATTGTCGTTTCGCCTGCTATGTGCTCAGATACCTTCACGAATATAAGTCGCTTGTAAAAGAAGGCACTGTTGATGTTGTGCATTGGAATGCAGGGTTATGGGATTGCCTTCGCGTTTATGGTGAAGTTATGACCCCCATTGAAATTTATTCATATTACATTGAACGTGTGTGTCGCCATATAAAAGAACTTTTCCCTGATGCTAAGGTTATTTTCGCAACTTCAACAAGCGTACAAACCGAGAAAATGGAAAAGAATTTTATTCGTTATAACAATGAAATTGAAAAGTATAACGATGCAGCGGTTCAAATAGTACGTAAATACGGGTTCGAGGTTAACGACCTATACAGTCTTTCGGTTTCGCTCGAACCGGAAGCCCACTCCGATGCGGTGCATTATTACACACCTATTGGAACAGAAAAATTTACCGACCAGGTTGTTTCGCATATTGCTTCTGAGCTTGGAATAGAAGAAGTTCCCACCTATAAAGAAGTATTACACAAAGATAAACCGATAGGTTTTTAAAAAGAAAAGGCAGATTAATTTCTGCCTTTTATTACTAACTTAGTACGTTTTATAACTTTTATTTTCTGTTAAGCCGCAAACTGATATTCTAGTAGATTCGACGAATTTCTAGTGCTCTACGATGACGACAGATATGTAAAATATTCAGGCGATTTATTGTAAGAATAAATCACTACATATATAAATATTAAGTTGTAACTTCGTTTTAAATATGGTATAATAATGGAAACATCATACTGTAAAAATTAAGGGGAACAAAATGTTTATAACTAAAGATTTTATACTTAGAACCGAAATTGCAAAAAAGCTGTATCATAATTTTGCGGCAGAAATGCCAATAATCGACTACCACTGCCATATAAATCCTAGGGAGATTTATGAAGACAGAAGGTTCGAAAACATTACACAGGTCTGGCTTGGCGGCGACCACTATAAATGGCGCTTAATCCGTTCAAACGGTGTTAACGAAGATGAAATCACGGGAGATGCCGACCCTAAAACCAAGTTTCGCCACTTTGCCAAAATGCTTACAAAAGCTATTGGCAACCCAATGTATCATTGGACCCATTTAGAGCTTAAAAAGTATTTCGATTACGATGGCGTTTTAAATGAAGATACTGCAGATGCAGTATACGAACTTTGCAATAAAAAGCTTCAAAATGCAGATATGTCGGTACGTGGTCTTATTAAGAAATCCAACGTTAAAATGATAGGCACTACCGATGACCCAATTGACTCTTTGGAATGGCACATTAAACTTAAAGAAGATAAAACCTTTAACGTAATAGTTGCCCCTTCATTCCGCCCCGATAAAGCGGTTAACATTGAAAAAGAAGGCTTCGTAGAGTATATAAATAAACTTGCAGAAGTTTCAGGCGTTGAAATTAAAACAGCTGAAGATGTCAAAAAAGCGCTCTCAAACCGTTTAGATTTCTTCTGCGAAAACGGTTGCCGTGCTACCGACCACGGTCTTGATTACGTTGTATATTCACCCGCAAGCGAAGAAGAAATTGAAGACATATTCACTTGTGTAATAAACGGCGGCACAGTATCTCAAGCTGATGCAGATAAATATAAAACTGCAATTATGCTCCATTTAGGCCGTGAGTATGCAAAGCACGGTATTGTAATGCAGCTCCACTATGGCGCACAACGAAACACAAACACAAAGTTGTTTAAGCGCTTAGGCCCCGATACCGGCTTTGACTGCATTTCTACCAGAAGCTGTGGCGAAGCAATTACAGGCTTCTTAAATGCATTAGAAACAGAAAATGCGCTTCCTAAAACAATTCTTTATTCGCTTAACCCACAAGATAACGAACTGCTTGGCACAATACTCGGTTGCTTCCAGGGAACCGAAGTAGCAGGCAAAATTCAGCATGGCTCTGCCTGGTGGTTTAACGATACAAAATCGGGAATGGAAACACAACTTAAATCTCTTGCTAATCTTTCCTTACTTGGCAACTTTATAGGTATGCTTACCGATTCCCGTAGCTTCCTTTCATACACAAGACACGAGTATTTCAGAAGAATACTCTGTAACTTAATTGGTGAATGGGTAGAAAACGGCGAATACCCGAACGATGAAAAAACGCTCGGCAAGTTAGTAGAAGATATTTGCTACTATAATGCTGAAAGATATTTTGATATATAATTCAAACTGTCGGTAGGCTATGCCGACCATCTCATACTTACTAAGAGCTTTACTCTTATATAATAAAAGACTGCTTAAGCAGTCTTTTATTTCTTCTTGAATATATCTGTTATTTGTGGTATTATATTACTACTAATGCAGTAAAATGATAGCAAGGAGGGAAAGGTATGGCAGATAACAGACCAATTGGTGTTTTCGATTCGGGGCTTGGCGGGCTTACCGTGCTTAAAGAACTTGAAAAAGTACTTCCGAACGAAAGCTTTGTATATTTTGGCGATACCGGCCGTGTGCCCTATGGTAGCCGTAGTAACGACACTATAATCAGCTATGCCCGTCAAGACGAAAATTTCCTGCTGTCTAAAGACGTAAAGTATATCGTTGCCGCCTGCGGTACCGTTAGTGCGGTAGCCGCCCACACCGCAAACGAACTTCCCGTAAACTTTATGGGGGTTGTTGAAAATTCAGTAAAGGCGGCCGTAGCGGCTACTAAAAACAAAAAAATCGGTGTTATAGGCACTTCGGCAACAATTAATAACGGCGCACATAAAACCAAAATTTTGGAAATTATGCCTGAAGCGCAGGTTACAACGGCAGACTGTCCGCTTTTCGTGCCCCTTGTAGAAGAAGGCTTTTCCGATAAGGACGATATAGTCGTGTTAGAAGTGGCAAAACGCTACTTGGCCCCAATGGTTGAAGCAGGGGTAGATACCTTAATACTTGGTTGCACCCACTACCCAATTTTGCTCGATGCAATTAAAAAGGTTATGGGAAACGGCGTTACCCTTATTAATATGGGCAATTCAACTGCCCTTGCCGTAAAAGAAGAACTAACACGCCTTAATATGTTAAATAGCAGTAATCGTTGGGGTAATAAAGAATTTTATGTAAGCGACTTAACGTCAAGCTTTGCAAAAATTTCTAAAATTCTTCTTGGCGAAAATATTGAAAATGTAAATCTGGTGGATATAAGCAAATATGAAGGAAGTTTTAATAGAAATTAAGGGCAAACAAAAATATGCCGAAGGCCACGAGGACGAAACAACCTTTACCACAACCGGCACCCTTTCTTACGAAAACGGTATTTTAACACTTTGCTATAATGAAAGCGAAATGATAGGCGCTAAAGGTGTTAAAACCCAAATTATAGTTGAGAACGGCAAAAAGCTTAACCTTATACGCAGTGGCGGAATGGAAAGCAGAATGACGGTTGAAAAGTCAAGGCGTCATAGTTGCCTTTATAACACCCCTGAAGGAGATTTTGTTATAGGCATTTTCGGCGAAGCCTTAATGCTTGAAACAAACAAAAGTGGCGGAAAAATTTATATGAGTTATACTCTTGATATAAATTCGGGGTTACTTAGCAAAAATATAATGGAGATAAAATTCGAGGAGATTAAAAATGTCTAAAATTGTAGCACAGGCAAAACAACAAATTGAAAACGTAATTTATAATGCCGCAAAATCAGCCGTTGCCGAAGGAGTATTCCCTGAAGCCGAGCTTGCCGCATTTAAAATAGAAACTCCTCAAAACCGTGAACACGGCGACTATGCCGTAAATGCGGCAATGGTGTGGTCAAAGGCTTTCAGAAACGCCCCCCGAAAAATAGCCGAAGAACTTTCTTCTCGCTTTAATTTCGACGGAACCTACGTAAAGTCAAGCGAAATTGCAGGCCCCGGCTTTATTAACTTTTTCTTAAACGATAAATACTATGCAGACATTGTGTCCGACGTTATAGACAGCGGCGAAAATTACGGCAGAAGTAATTTTGGCGAAGGTAAAAAGGTGCTTGTTGAATTTGTTTCGGCCAACCCCACAGGTCCTATGCATATAGGCAATGCTCGTGGCGGCGCACTTGGCGACTGTCTGGCTTCGGTAATGGATGCCGCAGGTTACAAGGTTGAACGTGAGTTTTATATAAACGACGCAGGCAACCAAATTAACAAGTTCGGTCTTTCTCTTGACCTTCGTTATCTTCAGCTTTATAAAGACGGTATAGAAATGCCCGAAGATTCTTATCACGGCGCCGATATTATTGCCCACGCTGAAGCTTTCGCCAAGCTTTACGGCGACAAATACGTAAACGAAACCGAAGAAGTAAGAAGAAAGGCGCTTGTTGAATTCGCTCTTCCCAAAAACATTGAAGGCTTGAAGAAAGACCTTTTAAAATACAGAATTGAATACAACACCTGGTTTAAGGAAAGCTCGCTTCACGAAAGCGGCGAAACCGCAAAAATTATCGAGCTTTTAAAGCAAAGCGGCCACACCTATTTAAAGGAAGATGCCCTTTGGTTTAAGGGAACCGATTTCGATACAGAAGATTTTGTTCTTGTTCGTTCAAACGGCGTTCCTACCTACGTTGTACCCGATATTGCATATCACTATAACAAGCTTGTTACCCGTGGCTTCGATAAGGCAATAGACGTGCTCGGTGCCGACCATCACGGTTACGTGCCCCGTCTTAAAGCCGCATTAACAGCCCTTGGTGTAGATGCTTCTAAGCTCGACGTGATTCTTATGCAGATGGTGCGTCTTGTTAAGGAAGGCGAAGTTATTAAGGCTTCTAAGCGTAGCGGTAAGGCAATAACTCTTGTAACTCTTCTCGATGAAGTTCCCATCGATGCCGCACGTTTCTTCTTCAACCTTCGTGAGCCCAATTCTCATTTCGATTTTGATTTAGACTTAGCGGTTGAAGAAAGCAACAAAAACCCCGTTTATTACGTTCAGTATGCGTGTGCACGTATTTGCAGTATTATGCGTAACTTAGAAGGGGAAGGAATTGTAAGAAGAAACCCAACCGAAAGCGAACTTGCATTACTCACAGCCCCCGAAGAGCGTGAGCTTATTCTTCACATTGCCGCCTTAACCGATGAAATTATTGCTTCGGCCAAGGCTTACGACCCTGCAAAAATGACCCACTATGCAGTGGAACTTGCAACCAAATTCCACAAGTTCTATAACGCTTGCAGAGTAAAGGGCGAAAAGGAAGAACTTTTACAAGCAAGGCTTAACCTTTGCTTTGCAACGGTTACTGCCGTTAAAAACGTGCTTTCAATGCTTAAAATTAATGCACCCGAATCTATGTAAAATAATTAAAGGCGGAATAATCTTCCGCCTTTTTAAATTAAGGTAAAACAAAACCCGACACAGAGTGTCGGGTTTTTTAATGCTTAAATCTTAAAGATTAAAGTTCTGCGAAGTACTTAATGGTGCGAACCATCTGGCTGGTGTAGGAGTTCTCGTTGTCGTACCAAGAAACAACCTGAACTTCATAAAGGTCATCAGCAATCTTAGCAACCATTGTCTGAGTAGCATCGAAGAGAGAACCGTAACGCATACCGATAACGTCGGAAGATACGATTTCGTCGGTGTTGTAACCGAAGGATTCGGAAGCAGCAGCCTTCATAGCAGCGTTGATGCCTTCCTTAGTTACGTCAGCACCCTTAACAACAGCGGTAAGGATGGTGGTAGAACCGGTAGCAACGGGAACGCGCTGTGCAGAGCCGATGAGCTTGCCGTTGAGTTCGGGGATTACAAGGCCGATAGCCTTAGCAGCACCGGTAGAGTTAGGAACGATGTTAGCAGCGCCTGCACGTGCACGACGATAATCGCCTTTTCTGTGAGGACCGTCAAGAATCATCTGGTCGCCGGTGTAAGCGTGGATGGTTCACATGATTCCCGACTCGATGGAGGCCAGATAGTTCAGAGCCTTAGCCCATGGAGCAAGGCAGTTGGTGGTGCAGGAAGCAGCAGAAATGATAGTATCGTCAGCGGTAAGAGTATCTTCGTTAACGCTGAATACGATAGTGGGAAGGTCATTACCTGCGGGAGCAGAAATAACTACCTTCTTAGCGCCTGCATCGATGTGAGCCTGGCTCTTGTCCTTAGAACAATAGAAACCTGTGCATTCGAGAACTACGTCTACGCCGATTTCGCCCCAAGGAAGGTCCTTAGCGTCCTTTTCAGCATAGATTTTGAGAGTTTTGCCGTCTACGGTGATGGTGCCTTCTTCGTCGTTAGCTTCAACAGTGTGAAGACCTTCGCCGATTCTTCCGCAGTAACCGCCCTGTGCAGTATCATACTTAAGAAGATTAGCAAGCATAGAGGGCTTTGTAAGGTCGTTGATAGCTACTACATCGTAACCTTCAGCACCGAACATCTGACGGAAAGCAAGACGACCGATACGGCCGAATCCGTTAATTGCAACTTTAACCATGGGAATATACCTCCTAAAATTTTTACCACTATATTTTAACTCAAAATAATAAAATTTGCAAGTACTTCGTTTAATTTTTAACGATATTTAAGGTATTTTTTAAAAAGTTCTGCGAAGTGTACTAAAAAAACAAAAGAAAAAAATGGTTTTAGTGCACATTTACAGACTATTTATAAGACTTTCGGCACACTTTATACCGTCAACCGCAGCCGACATAATTCCGCCGGCATAGCCTGCGCCTTCGCCTGCAGGGTAAATCCCGTTTGCCGACAGACTTACAAGTTCTTCGTTTCTTAGTATTCTTACGGGGGAAGAGCTTCTGGTTTCGGGGCCCGTAAGAAGTGCACCGTCAAGTGCAAAACCGCAAAGCTTTTTGTCTAATGCGGCAATGCCTTGTTTTAAAGAACTATTAACAAAATCTGGGTACAGCATCGATAAATCTGTAAATATTGCATTTGGCTTAACCGTAGCCGAAACGGAAGGCGCCACGTCTTTACCAAAAAGGTAACCGCCAACCGTCTGTACGGGAACTCCCTTACCGCCCGTTAAATTGTAGGCGGCTTCTTCGCATTTTCGCTGAAATTCAATACCACTAAGCAGGTCTTCAGGTAGGTCTTCGGGTAAAATTTCGGTAAGAACTGCGCTGTTGGCATTTTTGCCGTCCCGTGCAGCGTAGCTCATTCCGTTAACCGCAAGCCGTCCTTCTTCGCTTGAAGCGTTTACCACATAGCCGCCCGGGCACATACAAAATGTGTAAACACCGCGTCCGTTTTCTAAATGAACGGCTAATTTATAGCTTGCGTTTGCAAGCGCAGGGTGATTTGCATAATCGCCGTAAAGAGCCTTGTTTATATCTTTTTGACTGTGCTCAATTCTAAGGCCAACGGCAAACGGCTTTTTAACCATATTAATTCCAATGTCCTTAAGCATATAAAAGGTATCTCTTGCCGAATGACCAATGGCAAGAATAACCTTGTTGCAGGGTAGGGTGTAAACTTCGCCACTACGCTTTTTAATATCTACCGAAGAAACTTTATCACTACTTAAATTAATTCTTTCAAGCCTTTCGCCAAACCTAACTTCGCCGCCAAGCGAAATAATTTTGTTCCTTATGTTTTTAATAACAACCGACAGCACGTCTGTACCAATATGTGCTTTTGCATCGGTCATAATGGCTTTATGGGCGCCGTGTTCACAGAACACCTTTAAAACTTCACGGCACCTGATATCGCTAATACCGGTTGTAAGCTTACCGTCAGAAAAGGTTCCTGCGCCGCCTTCGCCAAACTGCACGTTAGATTCGGGGTCAAGCCTGCCGCCTGCCCAGAACCCATCGACCTTTTGCTTTCTTGTGTCAAGGTCGTCGCCACGCTCAATAACAATGGGGCAAAGGCCTGCCATAGCCAATGTGTAGGCCGCAAAAATGCCTGCTGGTCCAAAACCTATAACAACGGGTCTTGTATTTGACACCGCTTTTTTGTAATGGTAAATCGGCTCGGAATAGGGCTTAGCATTTTTTATTCTTTTAAGGGCGTTTTTTTCGTTATCGGTTTCAATTAATACCGAACAACAAAAGTGAACGTCGCTTTTGCGTCTTGCATCTACCGACTTTTTATAAAGCGTAGCCGATTTAATATTAACACCCTTAAATTTCAGTTCGCTTTTAAGGTTGTTAAAATCGGTATCAAGCGGTAAATTCACGTTAGAAACTAAAATCATAAACTGTTTACCGCACTTTCTGCGGCGATAGCGCCGCTGGCCCACGCCCAAGATAAATTGAAGCCGCCGCAGTCGCCGTCAATGTCAAGCAGTTCGCCTGCCGCAAACAGTCTGTTATAGCGTTTGCTCATAAGGGTTTTATTATCGAACTCATTGGTTGAAATGCCGCCGGCACTAACTTGAGAATTTATAAAACCGGTATTAGATAAAACCTTAAACTTAAAATTCTTTAATGCTTCTGCAATTCTTACAAAATCATTATCGTTAAGCGAAGAAGCGTAATCGCTAAGTTTGTAACCGCAGTATTTCAGTACAACCTGGGCAAGTCTTTTGTTAAGCGAGCCTACAAAAAACTCTTCAAGTGTTCTGCCGCCGAACATTTTTGCCCTTTCCTTAATTCTTAAAGCAAGAGCGTCGTTGTTTAAATCGGGGTATAGGTCAAGCGAAACGAAATATTCCTTATCGTCCCTGCCGCTCTGTCTTGAAATTTGCAGAATTGCAGGGCCCGAAAGTCCGTAATCGCAGAAGAGCACTTCGTCGGTGTAAGAGCAAACGGGTTTGTTTCCGCAAAGAAGGGTTGCCTTTGCTATAGATTTAATACCTTTAAGCTGGCGCACAAAATCGGTTTCGGTTTTAAGCTGCACAAGGGAAGGGGAAACCTTTACGGTTTTAAAGCCGTCATTTTTAAGCAGACGGAATACGTTACCGCAAGAGCCAACCTTATCGCCGCCCGAAAAAAGACCCGATGCCAGTATTAAAGCCTTTGCCGAAACACTATGTTCGGAAGAAAGCAAAATATATTCTTTTCCAAAACAAATGTCTTCGATTTTGCAGTTCAAAACGGTGTTTACACCTATTCTTTCGCATTCAAACCTAAGGGCGTCAACAACTGAAGATGCCTGTAATGAAGCAGGGTAAACCTTATCGCCTTCGGCCGTAAAATCAACACCTATGCTGTAAAAAAAGTCTTTTGTTTCGCTAAAACCGAAACGGCTTAGTGCATATTCACAAAAGGAAACGTCCTGCCCGTGAAAACGGCTTAAATCAAGGTTTAAATTTGTTATATTACAACGTCCGTTACCCGTAGTTATTAACTTTTTGCCAACTCTGTCGAGTGCTTCAAAAATATAAACCGAAAGGTTGGGGTTAAGTCTTTTGGCGGTTATTGCGGCAATAAGCCCTGAAGCTCCGCCGCCCAAAACCGCAATATCAGCATTATAGTTCATTCTGACTCCTAAAATTTAAAAATTATTCCAACGACAGCACCAATAGCAATATAAACTATTGGGTGTTTTTTGAATTTTAAAATACCAAAAAGCAAAACGGCAAAAAGCGCCAGTGCCTTAATATTAAAAATCTCTAAAACGGAAGTTCCCGCAAAGTTTATAAGTAGCGGTGAAATCATAGAAGTCAGCGATACAAACAGCATACCTATAACGGCAGGTCTTAATACGTAGAAGGTATCTTTCACAAGTGCGTTTTCACGGAACTTGTTAAGGAATCCTGCAATTATCATTATTATAACAAGGCTTGGAAGCACAAGTGCCGTTGTGGCAATTATAGCACCAAGCGGACCTGCTGTTGTAAAGCCAACGTAGGTTGCCATATTAATGCCGATAGGACCTGGGGTGGATTCCGATACCGCAATCATATTAGAAAGCTCGGCCGTAGTAAACCAAGGGTATTTTTCTGCCATGTCCATTAGGAAAGGGATGGTTGCAAGACCGCCGCCAACAGCAAAAAGTCCCGTCTTAAAAAATTCCCAAAAAAAGAAGCAAATAGGTCATTTATTTTACCCCCTTTTTAGCGGTAGCCTTATCAAGAATTCTTTTAGCTACCACACCGATAACGGCGCTTATAAGGGTTACTATTATCGGTGATGCGTCAAGAAGGAACATGGCAATAAAAGCGGCAAGCGCAATACCAAAGGTAAGCGCATCTTTTATACCTGTTTTTATAAGCTTTAAAATTGCCTGAATAACAAGTGCGCAAACAGCAACACTTATTCCTCTGAAAGCGCTTTCGGCAATTTCGTTACCTGCAATAAGTTTTAAAACGGACGCTAATGCCGTAATAATTATTACCGAAGGGGTAACAACGCCGAGGGTTGCAAAAATGCCGCCTAAAATGCCCTTGCGCTTAAAGCCAATAAAGGTTGCGGTATTTACCGCAATAATTCCGGGGGTGCATTGACCAACCGCAAAATAGTCCATAATTTCTTCCATTGTAACGTAGTTTCGCTTTGTAACAAGCTCACGTTCAAGCATAGGAAGCATGGCGTAACCGCCACCGAAGGTCATAATGCCTATTTTAAAAAACAGGCCGAAAAGTGTTAAAAGTTCTTTCATTTTTTCTCCTTATATATGCGCTTTACAAAAGCAGTTCCGTTTTCAACCGTAAATTCTGCTTCATACCCCGAAAACAGCATTTTGTAAACTCTGTCGGGTGCGTTTTGGTAGGCAGGTCTTGGGTCTTCGGCAATAATCTCTTTAAAATTATCAATTACCGAAGGCTCAACTCCGTTAATATTGCAGTCATCAAAATTAACACTCAGAAAGGTTCTTGGTGCCGATGCTAAAAAACCGTCGGTAGCATCGGGCTTGCTGTCTGCATACGGAATGTAGGGCTTAATATCAAATATTGGGGTTTTGTTCATAAGGTCTGCCCCCGAAATGTGAAGCACGGGGCCGAACTCTTCGGTATACTCAACCTTATCGAGTTTTACGCAGGAAAGACCCAAAGAGTTAGGTCTGAACGGGGAGCGTGTTGCAAAAACACCGATGCGCCGGTTTCCGCCAAGCCTTGGCGGACGAACTGTTGGCGACCACTCATCGCGCACAGACCGGCTAAACTGCCAAATAATCCAAATGTGTGAAAAGCCTTCAATACCTTTGAAGGCGTCATTAACACGGTATTCGGGCTCAAATATAATTTGCGATTTTACCGTTTCGCAAAGTCCGCTTTGCCTTGGTATTCCAAATTTATCGCTAAAACCGTTTTTAATTTCTGCAATTTTTTTAATGTTAAAACAGTCTGACATAACCACTCAACTCGTAAATATTTAATATCGTATATAGTATATAGTTTTTAATCTGTAATTGCAATAAAAAATATTGTTGAAAAAAGTCAAAAAAGTGTTGCATTGCGGCGCAAACTGTGCTATAATCACTTTCGTTGCATAAAGTAACACTCTGGAGAGTACCATTTAGCCAGAATGGTCGCCGAAGGTGTACGGGGTATTTACCCCAATCTCTCAGGCAAAAGGACAGGGATAAAAACTTGTACTTATACTCTCTGAAGTCAAAACAAAAGTTTTGGCTTTTTTATTTTATTTTAAGGAGAGAAAAATATGGCAAAATTTGAAGAAATCTTAGTCAAGATTGATGACTTTGTCTGGGGCGTACCCCTAATAGTTCTCATTCTTGCGGCAGGTATATTCCTTACCTGCAGAGTAAAGCTTTTACAGGTATTCCACCTTCCCAAAGCTTTAAAGTTTATGTTTAAAAATGAAGATGACGGTGTAGGCGAGGTTTCCTCGTTCGGTGCGCTTTGTACTGCGCTTTCGGCAACCATAGGTACAGGTAACATCGTTGGTGTTGCAACTGCTATCGTTGCAGGCGGCCCCGGCGCACTTTTTTGGATGATAGTTGCTGCATTCTTTGGTATGGCAACAAAATATGCCGAAGGCCTTCTTGCTGTTAAATACAGAACAATCGACGATAAAGGTCATGCTCTTGGTGGTCCTTTCTACTACATAGAAAAAGGTATGGGCAAAAAATGGAAGTGGCTTGCGGTTCTTTTTGCCTTCTTTGGTGTGTGCGTTGGTCTTTTCGGTATTGGTACCTTTACTCAGGTACACGGAGTTACTAATGCTGTTAAAAGCTTTTTCGACCCCGAAAGCACAAACGTTGCATTCAGTCTTTTTGGAAACAATTATAGCTGGGCAGTAGTTATTGCAGGAATTATCATCACTTTATGTGTAGCTTTAGTTGTTATAGGCGGAATTAAGCGTATTGCAAAAGTTTCTGAAGTTGTAGTTCCATTTATGGCCGTTCTTTATATTGTTGTGTGTCTTTTCATAGTAATTTTCAATATTAATAAAATACCGGCCGCTATTGTTGAAATTATAGAAGGCGCATTTGGTATTCGAGCTGTTGCAGGTGGTGCACTTGGTGCTATCATGGTTGCAATGCAAAAGGGTATTGCTCGCGGTATATTCTCCAACGAAGCCGGACTTGGCTCTGCACCCATAGCATCCGCCGCTGCAAAAACTAACGAACCTGCACGCCAAGGTTTAGTTACCATGACAGGCACCTTTATTGATACTATCATAGTTTGCACTCTCACAGGTCTTACCGTTGTAATGACTGGTTCTTGGAATGTTGGGCTTGACGGTGTAGATGTAACCATGCGCGCATTTAATTATGGCTTGCCCTTCCTTCCTGAAAGCGTAACGTCATTTATGTTGATGACTTGCCTTGTGTTCTTCGCTTTTACAACTATTCTTGGTTGGGACTATTACAGTGAACGTTGCCTTGAATATCTTACAGGTGGTAAAAAATGGGCAATTCAGGTCTTCCGTTGGCTATATATTGCTGCAGTGTTTATCGGTCCTTATATGACACTCAGCGCTGTGTGGACAATTGCCGATATCTTCAACGGACTTATGGCATTCCCCAACATTATTGCGCTTTTAGCACTTAGCGGAGTGGTTGCAAAAGAAACCAAAGATTATTTTACCCGCATGAAACAGGGCGGAGCAGTTGAAGCTAAAAAATCTAAATAATTAAAAAATCGCAGAAAACAACATTTTCTGCGATTTTTTTATTGCATTTAAAATTTTAAAGAATATAATAAAAGTAGACTTGTTTTCGGGGGTGTAAAGTATGCATACACATAATGTGAGTATGACCGAAGGACGTCTTTTTGGCCCTATGATAAGATATACCATACCCTTAATACTAACCGGCATTTTACAGCTTTTCTTTAATGCGGCAGACCTTGTTATTGTTGGTCAATTCGGCTCTTCCGGCAGTAATGCTGTTGCGGCTGTAGGTTGTACGGGTTCGCTGACAAACCTGATTACCAATTTCTTTATCGGTTGCTCGGCTGGAAGCGGTGTTACCGTTGCGCACGCTTTAGGGTCTAAAAACCGCGAAGCAGTTCACAATGCAGTACATACTATTGTACCTTTGTCTGCGGTTGGCGGCGCTGTGATTTCAGCTATAGGAATTATTTTGGCAGAGCCTATGCTTGCGCTTATGTCAACGCCTGATAATATTATCGAGCTTTCAACAATATATATGAAGATAATATTTGCGGGAATGATACCTAATATGATATATAATTTCGGCGCGTCAATACTTCGCGCCGCAGGCGAATCAAAAAAGCCACTTTATTTTCTGATTATTTCTGGAATTGTTAACGTGATACTTAACCTTCTGTTTGTAACGGTGTTCGGCTTAGACGTTGAAGGGGTTGCAATTGCTACAGTTATAGCACATGTTTTATCTGCCCTGCTTGTGCTAAGGGCGCTTATAAAAAGAAGTGATGACTGCAAGTTGGAACTCGGTAAAATAAAATTTTATTCCGAATCGCTTAAAAATATTTTTCGTATGGGAATACCCGCAGGCATACAGTCCAGCCTTTTTTCCGTTGCCAACATTATAATTCAGTCATCAACAAATGCGCTCGATACTGTTTATGCGGGTGTTGTAGCGGGCGGTGCGGCGGCATCTAATATTCAGAATTTTGCTTTTATGACCAATTCGGGTTTTCATCAGACCGCCATGAATTACACAGGCCAAAATGTTGGAAGCGGTAAATATGACAGAGTTAAAAAAATTACCGTAATTTCCTTGATTTGCGTTGCTATTACGGCTATTGTTGTCGGCGTTTTAATGACTGTTTTTGCCGAGCCGTTATTAAGAATTTATATAACCGATTCAGAGGAAGCGGTAAATTGGGGCGTAATTCGTATGATTTGTATGTGTTTGCCGTATTTTACTGCAGGAATCATGGATGTTACAACAGGTATTTTAAGAGGAATGGGACTTTCGCTTTTTCCAATGCTTTCTTCAGTTTTCTGTATCTGTATTTTCCGAATAGTATGGGTATATACTGTATTTGCAATACCTGCCTACCATACCCCCGAAAGTCTTTGGCTTTCCTTCCCGATTTCTTGGGTGCTCAGTTTTACAATACAGTTTATTGTTCTTATCAGAGTTTTAAACAAGAAACTTAAAACACAAAAGAAAGAGATGTAAAGAATGACGGTTAATCTTCATACACATACCTTCCGTTGCGGTCACGCAACAGGTACAGCCGAAGAGTATATACTCAGAGCCATTGAAAACGGAATCGAGGTTCTCGGTTTTTCTGAACATGCACCTTTTCTGTTTCCAAACGGTTTTCAGTCGGGATACAGACTGAAAGTTGAAGAAGCACAAGAGTATTTTGCAGAACTTAACTCCCTTCGAGAGAAATATAAAAACAAGCTGACTATATATATAGGCTTTGAAATGGAATATTATCCGCTCTATTTTAATGATATGCTTAAAACAGCAAAAGAGCTTGGAGCCGAGTATCTTATTTTGGGTCAGCACGCTATTAAAAATGAATATCCTAACGGTAAGTATACCACAGGACAGTATAAAACCACATATGATGAACTTACAGAATATGTGGACTGTATAGTGAAAGGTATAAAATCCGGAGTTTTCACATATGTTTGTCATCCAGATAATATTTCTTCAGATTGCAATGTGCAGCAATATAATGCCGAAATGACAAGGCTTTGCGAGGCCGCAAAGCAATATGACATTCCTCTTGAAATCAATTTTTATGGTATACGAGACCACCGCAGATATCCTGATGAACATTTTTGGGAAATTGCGGGCAAGGTAGGTTGTAAGGTTTGTTTCGGTTTCGATTCGCACGATACGGCATCTGCCTTCGACGGAGAATCTATTCCGGCAGCCCGAAAACTTGTTGAAAAATATAATCTTAATCTTGTTGAATTTCCCGAAATTGTTAAAATTTAAACATATATTATTGCGATACCTACTATAATGTGGTAAAATAATTATATAAAGAATGAGGTGATTTTTTTTGAGTAAAAATCTTGTAATTGCTATTGGACGTGAGTTCGGAAGCGGCGGCCGTGAAATTGCCGAAAAGGTTGCCGAAAAGCTCGGTATTAAAATGTACGATAAAGAGCTTGTTTCACTTGTTGCAAAAAACAGCGGCATGAGTGAAGACGTGCTTCACGAAGTAGACGAAACTGCAACAAACAGCTTCCTTTATGCGCTTTCTTCGGGCGCTTTTGCAGGCACTTCTGTTTTAAGCTCGGGTGTTGCATCACTTCCCATAACCGATAAAGCGTTTATAAACGCTTCTCAAATTATTAAAGATATTGCCGAAAAAGAGCCTTGTGTAATAGTAGGCCGTTGCGCAGAATCTATTCTTGCAGGCCGTGAAAATATGCTTACGGTTTTCATTCATGCCGATATAGAAAAAAGAATCGCAAGAATTATGGAAACCGAAAACAAAACCCGTGATGAAGCTATTGCATTAATTAAAAAGGTCGATAAAAAGCGTGCCGCCTACCACAACTACTATTCCGATACACGTTGGGGCGCCAGAAACGCTTATGACCTTTGCCTTAACAGCGGTCTTGGTATTAACGTGCTTGTAGATATAATTGTTGCCGCCGCTAAAGATATGGAAAAATAATTATCACTAATTTCCACTGCCTTTCGTAATATATATTGCGGAAGGCGGTGGTTTATTGATACATACAAAAAGCAACAGAAGGTTGCGCTTTAACCGTATATTAATTTTTGTTCTTGTAATAAGTATTATAGCATCGGCTTTTACGGTGTTTCTTGATTTTAGGCTGCGAACGGTGGTGCGCAATTTTGCTAAAAGCGCTGTTAAAACGGTTGTGGTGAACTGCGCTAACAGGGCATCGCTTAAAGCGCTGAATACCTTAGACGTCGACTATTCTTCGTTAGCAAAAATCAGCCGTAATACCGACGGCCTTGCCACATCGGTTGAAATAGATACCGCTACAGCCAACCGTGTTAAATCTTACATATCTGACGAAATTTCAAAAGAACTCGCACTTTACGAAGATGTTAGTTTTTCGGTTCCGCTTTTTGCGGCCTTCGGGCTTTATTATACAAGTGTCGGTTGGCCTAAATTGCATTATAAAACAGGGGTTACAACCACCGTGTTAAGCAATTTTAAAAGCAACTTTCAATGTGCGGGAATAAATCAGGTCTTGCATCAAATAATTATGACGGTAACTCTTGAATGTGATATTGCTGTTTTAAGCGGTAACACAGAACAGGTTACCGAAACCGAATTTTTAATAGCGCAAACAGTAATTGTCGGCGCAGTGCCCGAAGCCTTTACAAGCGTTGGTCACGCCACCGACGAAGTTATGGAAGATATTTTTGATTTTGGCACAAATACCCCAAATTAAAGGAGTAATAAATGGAATTCAAAGAAGCAAAACTAAGGGCAGAAGAGCTAACGCGGCTCATTCGTTATCATAACGAAAGATATTATAATGAAGATGCCCCCGAAATTACCGATTATGAATATGATATGCTGTCCCGTGAACTCCGTGCCCTTGAAGCCGAGTTCCCTGAGCTTCAGTCGGTCGATTCTCCCACTCAAAAGGTGGGTGGTGCCGCCGCACGCCTTTTTACTCCCGTTGTGCATAACGTTAAAATGGAAAGCCTGCTCGATGCCTTTAGTTACGATGAATTAAATGCCTTCGATTCAAGGGTTAACGATGCAGTCGGAAGTGTTACCTATTCGGTAGAGCCTAAAATAGACGGCCTTTCGGTGTCGCTTGAATATTCGGGCGGTAAATTTGTGCGTGGTTCAACCCGTGGCGACGGTACTACCGGCGAAGACGTTACCGCCAACCTTTTAACAATTAAATCTATTCCCAAACAAATTGATTTTTTGGGCGAACTTGAAGTGCGTGGCGAAGTTTATATGTCAAGGCAGTCCTTTACCGACCTTGTTCGCCGTCAAGAGCTTATGGGCGAAACTCCTGCAAAAAATCCCCGCAATGCCGCCGCAGGCTCACTTCGCCAAAAGAATTCAAAAATTACCGCCGAAAGAAATCTTGATATATTTGTTTTCAACGTTCAGCGCATTGTGGGCGAAACCCTTTCTTCACATATCGGCTCGCTCAATTTCCTAAAAGACCTTGGCTTTTCGGTGCTTCCCACCTATAAAAAGTGTGGCAGTATGGCAGAAGTAATTGCCGAAATAGAAGCTATTGGAAACAGCAGGGGAAACCTGCCCTTTGATATTGACGGCGCAGTTGTTAAGGTTGACGATTTTTCTTTGCGTGATGAAATGGGTAGCACAGCTAAGTATCCCAAATGGGCAATTGCCTATAAATATCCACCCGAAGAAAAGGAAACCAAGCTTTTAAAAATAGAAATAAACGTAGGCAGAACGGGTGCCCTTACCCCTACTGCCGAATTCGAACCAATAACCTTGGCAGGCACCACTGTTTCCCGTTCCGTGCTTCATAATGAAGATTTTATTAAGGAAAAGGGTATATGCCTTGGAGATACAATAATTGTACGCAAGGCAGGGGACATAATTCCCGAAGTTGTTGCCGTAAAGGCACACAATGCCGATTCCACGCCCTTTGTTATGCCGCACGTCTGCCCGTCTTGCGGCGGCCCTGTCTTCAGGGAAGAAAACGAAGCGGTACTTCGTTGCACCAATGCCGAATGTCCGGCGCAAATGCTTCGCCACCTTATACACTTCACTTCACGTGATGCTATGGACATTGAAGGTCTTGGTCCTGCCGTACTTGAACAGCTTACCGAAAAAGGCCTTATAAACGATATTACAGACCTTTATACCTTAAAGGTAGATGATTTTGCTTCGCTTTACAAAAACGGTCAAAAATCGGGCGAAAACGCAATTTCAGCTATCGAAAAGTCAAAAGAAAATCCACTTTCCCGTCTGCTTTTTGCCTTCGGCATCCGCCATATAGGAAGCAAGGCGGCAAAACTTGCGGCTGATAATTTCGGCGATATCGATACAATGCTTAACGCCCAAAAGGCCGATTTCGAAGCAATAGACGGATTTGGTGAAATTTTAGCCGAAAGCATCTATGAGTTCTTATCGCTTGCCTCTACCAAGGAAATGATTGCAAAACTAAAGGATTTAGGCCTTAATATGACCGAGCCTAATAATGTGGTTGATACACGTTTTGCAGGTATGACCTTTGTGCTTACGGGCACCTTGCCGACATATTCCCGTCAGGAAGCTTCGGCAATCATCGAAAGCTTTGGTGGAAAAACGTCTTCTTCTGTTTCTAAAAAAACAACCTACGTGCTGTCTGGCGAAGCGTCGGGCTCAAAGCTCGATAAAGCAAACGCCCTCGGCATAGAAGTAATAGATGAAGAAAAATTCAAAGAAATGATAAAATAATAAAAAACGGAGCAGCTTTCTGCTCCGTTTTATGTTTTGTATCTTTCTGTTATGCTTTTTACAATAAGTCCGAAAGTGTCAAGGTCAGTATGTATTTCTAACGGGTCTCCCTCACGAATTCTCATAGTTCTTCTGATTTCTTTTGGTATAACCACACGACCAAGGTCGTCGATGCGTCGTACAATACCTGTTGCTTTCATAATATATACAAAATCTCCTTGCTTTACAAATTTGTTACTGTTATTACGAGCGATAAGCGAGTAACAAGGTTCACTCAGGCGTCAAATTTTCCAAATTTGGAAACGCCGTGTGGTTCTTATTATCTGTAAAACAAGGGAGTTTATACAGAGTTACTTTACTTTTTATTACAAATATGATATATTCAATTAAATGTCGAATATGGAGGTTTCAGGAATGTTAAAGGAAAATACAGCTTTGGTTACCGATACGAAATTTCAAAAATTTAAAAAATATGCGTGGCTTGTACTTTTAAGTTTCGGATTTATGTATTTGTTTTTCTATAACGGAAGGCAGAATATAAACCTTGTTATGACTCAAATGGCTGAGGATTTAGGCTCATCTACAGCTGCTCTCGGAGCGGTTTCATCGGCGTTATTTTGGTGCTATGCTTTCGGACAATTAATAAACGGAAGATTAGGCGCTTTTTTCGGCTACAAGCGATTTATGATTATTGGAGTTCTGGGAAGTGCCCTTCTTAACGTGGCGATTTCATTTCAACATAGTATCCCCGTTATTGCGGTTCTATGGGGCCTTAACGGTTTCTTTCAGTCTATGGTATGGTCTAACGGACTTGGCGTTGTAAACAAGTGGTGGCCTGCTAAAAAACGTGGCTTTGCAACAGGACTTACAACCTTTTTCTCGGGAATGGCTCAGGTTACAACCTATCTCTCGGTTTTGCTTTGCTTACAGTTGAACCCCGAATGGAGCTGGCGTGCCGCATTCCGCTTTCCAATGATTCCTTTACTTCTCTCGCTTATCGCATTTGTGCTTTTCTTTAAAAATTCGCCGAATGATGCGGGTCTTTCCGAGTTCGAAGAAAACGAGGATAATTCCATCATGGAGATGGAAGCGCTAATAAAAAGCAAGGGATTTTTTTACCCTTATAAGCTTCTCTTTTCCGAGCCAAAGGTGCTTATACTTTGTTTTATTTCGGCTATTGCAGGTATCGGCAGATACGGGCTTCTTACATGGATTCCCACATATTTTAACGAAGAATTGGGACTTGCTATCAAAGAGGGTATTTTTAGTTCAATATTGCTTCCGTTTGGACAAGCCTGTGCAATGTTTATTTTTCCGATTATAACCGACAATTTACTTAAAGGAAAACGCGAACCAATGCTTATAATCGCTTCACTCGTGACCTTTTTTGGAATGCTCGCATTTCCTTTTATAAAGCATCAGCTTGGTGCTTCAATTATGCTTTTTGTGCTCGGCGTTTTTGCTATGGTTACGGGTGTTATTTGGACCATTGCGGGTGACATTGGCGGCAAGGAATTGTCCTCAACTGTTGTTGGAGTTTTCGACTGGGCGGTTTATATGGGCGCTGCGGTTCAGGCCTTGCTCTTTGGGTTTGTTAAAGATACTTTCGGTTGGCCTTCGATTTTCGTGATTATTGCTGTTCTGTATGTTATTTTATTGATTTTGACTCTGCTAACACGAAAAATGAAAACTAAAAATATATGAAGAACAAGCGAGGTGAAATTCACCTCGCTTGTTGTTTATACCTTTTCAAAATACTATGTACTGCAATTGCGAACTTTTCTTCAAGTGTCAATGAGTTATCCAGCGGCTCTCCTTATCTTATCCTCATAGTGCGACGAATCTCTTTCGGTATAACCACACGACCAAGATAGTCTATTCTACGAACTATTCCTGTTGCTTTCATATGTACATTTCTCCTTAAATTACAAATTGTGTTGTTATTATCTGTATTTTGAAGAGATTTATACTGCAACAATTTACTTTTGAAACTAAATGTGATATAATTTAGGAAAATAATACTGGAGAGAAAATATATGCTTTTGAAAAATGATTCATTTTTTTGGAAAAAGAAGGAGTTTATTTCCTTTCTTCTTAGTATTCTTGTTTTTTTCATTCAC